>JANXVQ010000595.1 GCA_025351545.1 Spirosoma sp. | reverse complement strand
CATCTGGTTTTATGAAAACGATTCGATTTAGAGTGGGCATAGTCCTTGTTTCTTTCAGTTTGGTAACGACAGCGGGCGCAGTAGCTCAGATTACAGCGTCATCTAGTCCAGCAGTACAGAAAGCAGTACAGAAGATACTAGTACGGCCATCACTAGCGGTTGGTGCTGTTAGTGAAAATTCTATTACGTCAGTCACATCGGTAACGGTAGCGCAGGCAGATTCAACGACGGCCCATTTAGACAATGCCGTAGCCGCTCTTGACAAAGGCGATAAGGCAGCAACAACTCAGGAGCTTAAAACGGGAATTGCTGGTCTGGAAGCTCAGGCGGCACAGCAGAAACCAACGTCGTTTAAGGATAAATTATTGGCTCAGGCCAGTAATTTAAAAGCGTTGTTGCCCTTGATTCCGACTGGTGCTTTGGGTAATGGCATCTTGGGTAAAGCCGTTAGTTTGGCAAAACTGGCATCTGGTGGCAGTCAGCTTGAGGGTATTTTAGCCGCAGGTTCTCTGCTTGGTAAAGGCAGTCAGCTAACCAGCGGGTTGTCTGGGATTGGCGGTGCATTAGGCGCCCTGGGCGGACAGTCGTCTGGTCAGTCTCTTATTTCGTCGGCATTGGCAACAGTTGGCAAACTCAATCAGGGTGGGTTGACAGCTAAAGCCGCTGAGCCGGTAGCTAAAACCCAACTCAGTAGCATTCTTAATTTAGTAAAAGGAGTATTGTAAAAAATTACGAATGTTTTTTCACAAGAAGCACTCATAATTTATCATTCATAACCGCGCGGGCGGCCCCGTCATCATTAGATATCATGACATTAGATATTATCACTCCCGACCGTAAAGTCTTTTCCGGAGAGGCCAGTGCCGTTACATTTCCGGGTAGCGAAGGACAGTTTCAGGTTCTGAACAACCATGCGCCCCTGGTTAGCACGTTGGATAAAGGAGAAGTTGTTGTGCAGACTGCTTCAGGACAGCAAACGTTCATGGTTGACGGGGGCGTAGTCGAAGTGCTTCAGAATAAAGTTTTAGTGCTTGCAGAAGCCGTTGTGGTCTAAACGTTTCTCCATTTTTGCCATAAAAGCGATTCACTTGATACAAGTGGACCGCTTTTTTTATTGACAATTCTCCATTTTCTGCTTTCTTTATTACATAGTTTTGAGGCCATTATGACAAAAAAACCATTTATAGTCGGCATTACCGGCGGCAGTGCTTCTGGCAAAACATCGTTTCTGAAAGGCGTTCTAAGTGCTTTCGCCGATGATCAGATCTGCTTGATTTCACAGGATAATTATTATCTCAGTCGTGATGTTATTCCAGTAGACGATCAGGGGATTCACAACTTCGATTTACCCGAAACGATTGATCATCATCTCTACGCGCAACACATTGGGCAATTACGCAATGGTGAGACAATCAGACAGGTAGAATACACGTTCAATAATCCTAACATCATACCGAAACTATTGACGTTTCAACCAGCGCCAATTATTGTGGTTGAAGGTATTTTCGTTTTTCACTTCCGCGAATTAGCCGACCAGATGGATTTAAAAATCTTCATCGACGCAAAAAACAGTATCAAGCTCGAACGACGTGTCAAACGGGACGCCGAAGAACGGGGCTATGACCTTGATGATGTGATGTACCGCTGGAAATATCACGTTAAGCCCACATACCGGCAGTTTATCAAGCCTTACCGCTCGGAAGCCGACATTGTTATCCCGAATAATGTTCATTACCAGAAAGGTCTGGATGTAGTTATTGAGTTTTTGAAGTCGAAGGTGTAGGCTAAGGAGTTGATGTGGCTCGTATACTTGTTCGGCTAGCTCCGCTGACCATAACGGTAATTATCAGGAATATAGCAACGAGGCCCAGGGCCACTCGTAACCCTTGCCAATCGGCCAGAAAACCAATAAACGGCGGGCCGACCAGAAAACCAAAATAGCCTGCTGTTGTCACCATAGCCAGGCTAACGCCCGGTGCATAATCGGTGCGATGGCCCGCAATACTGTAAACGATTGGCACCAGCGTCGATAAACCAAGACCAACTACGGCCAGTCCAAGTAATGTAATTGGATAGAGAGGCAGCAATAAAGCGGAGACCAAACCGACAGCGGCTAATCCGGCACCGTAGCGTAATAGGAAACTATCGCCCAGCCGTTGTCGGGCCCAGTCGCCGATGAGCCGACCTGTCATCATGGCGCCCGAAAAAACCGTTAGGCCCAATGGAGCCAGAGCCTCGCTAGTACCCACTACATTCTTAAGGTAATTAGTGCTCCAGTCGGCCATAGCCCCTTCGCTCAGCATGGCCCCGAAAGCAATTAAACCAAGGCCGAGTAAAGCCGGACTTGGCAATTGAAACTGACCTGACGTTGAGGATTCGGCAGGTTCAGGCACATCGGGAATAAGGTGACGAACAGCCCACATCGACAGGCCTGCACAGAATAGGCTGGCAACACCAAAATGCAAAAGCAAGGATGGAGATAATTCAATAAACAAAGATCCGGCCAGGGCACCCGCCATCATGCCAATGCTGAACGTAGCGTGAAACGTAGACATTAAAGGGCGGGTTTGCTGCTGTTCTACCAGCACAGCCTGAGCATTCATAGAGACATCGAGCGCCCCGGTGCAAACGCCTACAACCCAAAACGCTCCAAACAACGTCCAGGCGTTCGTTGCTAACGACAGCAATGCAGGAGATAAACAGAACAACAATACAGCCAATGTCGTCGCGAATCGGCTTCCCCGGCGCAGAATCAGCCAGCCTGTTAGTGGCATTGAGCACAAGGACCCAATGGCCGAAGCCAGCAACATTACGCCAAGAGTTTTATTATCTAAGTTAAACAAATCCTGCAAACGGGGCAATCGACAACTCCAGCTAGTGTAAATGAAGCCACATACGAAAAAAGTAAAACTGACAGCCAACCGTGGTTTAGTCATAAGAAGGAGTGTATGAAATCGGTATTCACATCCGTCAATATAGGGAGTGATTTATTCTCAATTGACCATTGAGCAGGTTCATACCACATCACGGTGGTCAGATCAATTGACATAGACAGTAGGTAGTGAACTGTTTCTATTGGTCCACAAAGATACGAGTACCCATTACCCATTGTTTACTGTCAACAAGCCAATTCTAAGTTCAAACGCTCATTTTGGACTTATGAGACGGGGGTACTTGTACAAATAGGCTGTGTTGAAAAGATAAATAAGAGTACGACTGGCCTAAAGTTCTAAAAATAAAAAACGACTTAAAAAGTACACTCCAACTCAAAATTGCCTTATTTAATATAAAAATAGTACAAATAAACAGAAAAGCTACTACATAACTTTCGTATATTTGAAAGTTATGGGCAACTATATGGAAACTCCCAAAGTAGGCGACATTTTCAGACATGACTTTATTTTTACTAACGACCAAATATTGACATATGCCAGTATTTCTGGCGACACAAATCCCATTCACATATCCGAAGACTATGGAGACAAATCAATGTTTGGACGTTGCATTGTTCACGGCTATTTTAGTATTAGTATTTTCTCAAAAATTTACGGAACGCTTTTATATCCAGACGGACATATACTTATTTATCAGACTGCGAAATATATCAAACCGGTTTTTACGAATGTTGAGTACGTGGCTGTTTTTAAGACCAAACAATTATTTCCCAACAAAAACAGAGTGCTGTATTTGAACGAGATTTTTGACAAGCAAACTGGTGAATTAAAAGTGACTGGTGAAGCGACTTTAACGAATAAAAACTTTTATAAATGGTGAAATATTAGACTATGGTTAACCTAAACAAATATCAATTTCTTTTTGATAAGCTAAAAGCTTTCGCCGAAAATAAACAGTTAATCAAAGAAATACAAGAAGTAGCCAATCAGAGTTACTCAAATAGTTCGGGTCTTTTAAAAAGAGACACGGATTATTGCGATGAAATTTATTTATTGAGAACAGACTAAGATGAACTTGCAGCTTTTTTTATGGTCAGGTATATCGTGATTAAAGGAACACCTACATATTTCTTAGGCTGGAGTTGTTGCAGAAATGATTTTAAGGGTTTTGGACTTGCGAAGGCTCTATACAATTTATTCTTTACAAAACGGGTGCAATTCAAATTGTCGTATTGTATCCATATCTTAGCCTATGGATACCAAACTTG
>JANXVQ010000538.1 GCA_025351545.1 Spirosoma sp. | reverse complement strand
GTAGAAGCCCGAAAATACGTGCATTTATCACCCACATCCGACAATATTCTGGCATTCTGGACATACAATGCACTGACATTGAATGGAGACCCCCCATTTCTGGATTTGCCCAGCACGGGTTGGGACAACATGGGCAATGTGGGCCGGGGATTTATTCAGGGACGATTTCGGGGTAAAAAACTGTTGTATGCCGAAGCCGAGTACCGCTTCCATATCACCCCCGACCGGTTGCTGGGTGGTGTAGTCTTCGCCAATGCTCAAACGGTGACGGAACAGGCCAACGGGCAGTTTGAAAAAGTTGTTCCGGCCATTGGTACGGGCCTGCGTATTAAGATGAACAAAGTATCGCGCACGAATCTTTCCATTGATTATGGATTCGGGTTCGACGGTTCACATGGGCTGTTTTTCAATCTGGGCGAAGTTTTTTGAGTTCATCGTGGGAACGTTGCAGTAAATATGTTTTGGCCTTGTCGGGCGAACCCGTCACAATACCAGCCAGGCAGCAGTTCTGCGTTTCGAGCAACGCCGGAGCGAGCCGACTGGCAGCGTAATTCCCTAAGCCGACCAGCGCAATACCCAGCTTTTTAGCCTTAGTTTCTTGACCGGCAAACAGATTTTACGGTTGTATAAGTATACCGCCAACAGCCATAGAAAGCGTTTGCAAAGACGTTCGACGGGAGATCAGGGCGTTCATGAGGAAATTGCTTCGTTTGGCTGACAAAAGATAGCAAAAAAAAAGCCCGGAATAATGTTCCGGGCTGGCAACTAATTCTCAGATTTATTCGATCACCGGAACGGTAGCTTGAGTCGGTGAAGAGGCCGCATCGCCGGTTTCCCTACTTTCATCTTTCGGTCCACGCCGACGTTTTTTTCGTCGTTTGGGCTTGTCAGACGTTTGGTCTTCTACATTGACTGGCAGGGTTAGTGTTACCGTATCAGCCTTTTGAATGACTGGTATTTCAGCGCTAATGACCTCTGACCGAGGTTTACTATTGTCAACTTCCCGCCGTTCGCCGGTAGGGGCAGCGTTTCCAGTACGACCGTCGTCACGGCGACCGTCTCTACGTTGTCCGTCTTTATTGCGGCCATCGTCTCGTCTGCCGCCATCTCGCCCACCCCGACTTGCACCACCGTTGCTACCAGGACCTTTACCACGAAGTCCGCTAAATCGCTTCGGATCGAATACGGGCGATTTGCCCATTCCCAGTTCTTCGGTAATTGACCGTTTGTCAACCTCACGTTCAATGAGCTTTTCGATATTAACGATTCGATTCTGGTCCTGATCGCTAATGAATGTAATGGCAGTTCCGGTAGTGGCAGCCCGCGCTGTGCGGCCAATTCGGTGAACATAATCCTCGGCGTCGCGCGGAATGTCGTAGTTTACAACGTGTGTGAGATTGTCGATATCAATACCCCTCGATAGCACGTCGGTAGCGACAAGAATCGGGAACGCTTTATTTTTAAAGTCGCGTAATACTACCTCGCGGTCGTCCTGTTCCAGATCGGAACTGATACCGCGTGCTTCGTAATTTAGTTTGCTCAATGCCCGTACAATGCTATTTACCTCCGATTTCCGAGAGGTGAACAACACCATACTATGTACTGGCTTGGTACTGTTTTTTATCAGGTGAGCCAGCAATGGCAGTTTCTGATTATCATAGGCCAGATAAAACTGCTGGTCGATACCGGCGGCTGGTTTCGAGACCGCCAGTCGAATTTCTTCCGGATCGGTTAAGAGTTTTTTAGAGAACTCCCGGATTTTATTGGGCATCGTTGCGGAGAATAGCAACGTTTGCCGTTTGACCGGAATTTTCTCAACGATGTTCATAATATCGTCCGAGAAACCCATGTCGAGCATCTTATCGGCCTCATCGAGCACCAGATAGTCAATTTTATCGAACTTAACGTAGCCGAGTTGCATGTGGGCAATAAGCCGCCCCGGTGTTGCAATAATAATATCGGCACCCGTTTCGAGTGCTTTGCGTTGTTTGTCCCAATCGTCGCCTTTACCTCCGCCGTAAATAGCAATACTGTTGGCCTGAACAAAATAGCCAAAGCCTTCTACCTGCTCGTCAATCTGCTTGGCCAGCTCGCGCGTGGGCACCAGAATGAGCGTGCTTGTGTGGTCGTGATCGGCATGGGAGATTTTGTCGAGAAGCGGAATAAGATAAGCCGCCGTTTTTCCGGTGCCGGTCTGGGCACTGGCGATAAGGTCACGCCCTTCGAGAATTTTGGGGATGGCCATCTCCTGAATGGGAGTAGCCTTCAGGTAATTCATGGCGTCCACACCGGCCAGCAGGTCGTCGTGGAGATTAAATTCGGAAAATGTCAAGGTAACAGCTAGTGAAAGTGAAAAACCGCTGACCTTAACATCCGGGCCAGCAAACCGCTTGATTTGAAACAAATATAACGAAAAACGAGGATTTATTCAGTATGTCCGGCTTGTGGTGTCCTTTGCCGATTTATTCTTTTTGACTCATTCGTATGCCCGCCAACAGTTTCTTCAGAAATCCATCGTGAGTAGTAGTCTACTGGCAGATAGAGCCAGCCGTTCGCCGAAAGTCATACCACGTTTCTAGCATTGGATAACATAACGGTGGCACGATTTCGGCGAATGGCCAAGGGCATTCCCAATACCTTTGCGGTACAGCACAACTTAAAACCGACAGCACAACACTTCCGGTAACGCGTGAGAGTGGCTGCAATTCGGCTAAATCTGTTTCTGTCAGATTTGCAGAACCCCTGGCTAAGTAGGTTTCTATAACCTCCATAGCTTGCGTATGGCCGTTTTACTTTTCTATCGTCAAAATCATAACTGCCTCTCGGCTGCGACACTTCATCCAAGCAGATGAAGCGTCAATCTTATCCTATTCAGTATGGGTGCCAATAAACCGAATATAAACGGTTCTTACTGGAAAAATAATGCGGGCTAATAAGCCATACTGACTACCTTTTGTGTTAAGCCAACTGATTAGTTTTACTTTTGCTAAGACTTGAAAAAATAACATGCTCAATCGTTTACTGCCAACTGCTTTATTTTTATCCCCTATACTCCTCCTCGCACAGTCGCCAACGCCATCGTTAGAGGATACTCTCCAACTCAACGAAGTTATTGTGCGGGGTTATGCCTCCAATAGGCGGTTGCTGGAAACACCGGCATCGGTGGGCCTGCTAACCCGCCGGGATTTGAACCAACGATTTGGAACGCCTACACTCGTTCCCGCACTCAATACGCTGCCGGGCGTTCGAGCCGATGAGCGTTCACCGGGGAGTTACCGGCTGTCCATTCGGGGAAGCGCCATACGGTCGCCGTTTGGTGTGCGCAATATCAAAGCTTACTGGAATGAACTGCCGCTAACAGACGCGGGCGGAAATACGCCCCTCAACGCGTTGGATGTGCGGGCGCTGGGGCGAATTGAAGTTATCAAAGGACCGTCGGGAAGTTTGTACGGAGCCGGTACAGGTGGCACAATTCTGTTTAGCGGCCTTGCTGTTCCGGCCAACAAAAGCAGTGTCGAAGTCTCCGCTCTGGGTGGTTCGTATGGCTTGTATGGCAATGGCATTTCGGTGCAAACAGGTAAAAATAATTCAGCGATTTCCCTTAATTACAATCACTTACAATCCGACGGCTATCGTGACCAAAGTGCTGTTGTACGCGATAATCTGAGCTTTATTGGCTCATTTAGCGTTAGTCCGAAACGGACGGTTTCGGTGCTGGCGCTGTATTCAGACCTGCACTACCAGACACCCGGCGGTCTGACCGAAGCGCAGTTTAAAGTAAACCCTAAAGCTTCGCGCCTGGCCACGGCCACTCTGCCCAGCAGTGCAGCCCAGCAAGCGGGCATTTATCAGAAAGTTGGCTACCTGGGTTTTTCGCATGAGTACCGCTGGAACGACCGAATTCAGAATACAACAGTCATCTATGGCTCGTCTACCGACTTCGCGAATCCGTTCATCACCAACTACGAAAAACGTACCGATCAGGGAATCGGCGGGCGAACAATAACGCAAATCCGTCTACCAAACGGCCCGCTACCAACAACGTTTACGGTTGGCGCCGAGTTATTACGCAACTTTACGGTAGACCGAAATTTCGGCAATCGGGGCGGCACACCCGACACGATTCAAACCGACGAAGAACTAATTGCCCGGCAATCTACGCTGTTTGCCCAAGCTGAAACCGAATTACCCGCTCACTTCCGGCTAACGGCGGGCCTGAGTCGCAACGATGTTCATTACGGCTTTACCCGCTTCCCGACACGGGCTGTGGGAGCGTTGCCCGCGACCCTTCTCGCCCGCGACTTTTCGGCCGTCTGGTTGCCGAGAGTGGCTTTACTGCGAACTTTCGGCCAGAATGTTTCGGCATTTTTGAGCATTAGTACGGGCTACTCGGCTCCGTCGAGTCAGGAAGTTCGACCATCGGCGGGGGGATTCAACACAACGCTCAATCCCGAACGCGGTACGAGTTATGAAGTGGGCCTGCGGGGGTCTGCTTTTAGTAGCCGATTACGATTCGATGTAGCGGTTTATCAGTTTCAACTGCGCGAAACCATCGTTCGGCGATCGAATGCTGCCGGAGCAGAATACTTCGTCAACGCTGGCCGAACCGACCAGCGCGGTCTGGAAGCACAGCTGAG
>JANXVQ010000519.1 GCA_025351545.1 Spirosoma sp. | reverse complement strand
TGGCCGCCCGATTGGTAGTACCGACCTTGGTAACCTTGATGACTACTCATTACCCGGCCCTTTTTACGGTTCCCCTACTTCATCAGTTTATATCGTTACTTACTCTGAAGCGCTATTTATAAAGGCAGAGGCAACCTTTCTTAAATCAGGAGCGGCTGCGGCAGGAAAGGTTTGATATTTGTATAATCGGGGCTGGCGCTAGTGGTGCCGGTGCGGCTTTAGATGCTGCTTTACGCGGCTATCGCGTGGCGCTGATTGACCGGGGCGATTTTGCCGGTGAGACATCTTCTCGATCAACAAAATTGATTCATGGCGGTGTTCGGTATTTAGAACAGGCCATCAAAAAACTCGATTTAGCGCAACTTCGCCAGGTTCGTCACGGGTTGGCCGAACGTCGTACCGTTATCCGAAACGCGCCCCATTTGGCGCATCCGCTGGCTATTCTTACACCCGTTTTCAGTTGGTTTGAGGGCATGTATATGACCATCGGCCTGACACTCTACGATTTTATTGCCGGTCACGACGCGTTTCCAAGAGGGCGCTGGCTCAACCGGGCGCAGGCACTCGACAAGAGTCCGATGTTGACACGCAAGATGCACAGTGCGGTACTCTATTATGACGGCCAATTTAACGATGCCCGTTATGCGCTCGCGTTGGCTCACTCGGCCGACGAAGCCGGTGCAGCTGTCGTAAATTATGTCTCTTTAATCGACTTCGGTCGGGAGAATGGCCAAATTAAAACGGCTACCGTACAAGATCAACTAACGGGAGAAACATTGACTATTCGGGCAAACGTGTTTTTAAATTGCACCGGCCCCTATGCCGACAGCATTCGACTGTTAGCCAACCCATTACTTGATCGACGTATTCGTCCCAGCAAGGGCGTTCATATTGTGTTGCCGCGCGAAACCCTGCAAAGCGATTACGCTATTCTAATTCCGAAAACCAGGGATGGACGCGTGGTATTTGCCATTCCATTTGGCGATAAAGTATTTGTCGGCACCACGGATAACGATTATTCTGATTTGACCCTTGAGCCGGTTTTAGAACCCGATGAGGTTAATTATCTGCTCGAAACTGTGCGTCCTTATCTGGACAAAGCACCCACACGCGCCGATGTACAGGCGGGTTTTGGCGGTATTCGTCCACTCATTGTGAGTAGCCGCGCCGATACTAAAACATTACTTCGTGACCACGAAATTGAGCACGATTCGGTGTCGGGTTTGCTAAGTTTACTGGGTGGGAAGTGGACAACATACCGGCTGATGGCACAGGATGCTATTGATCGGGCGGGCGAATTATTGACTAAAACGGTGCCGGGCAGCACCGAAACGCATTATCTGATCGGTGGCGAAAATTACCGTTTCGAAGACTGGCAGGTGTTGCAGGATAAATACGGTTTGCCCACCGATGTTTGCCAGCACCTGATGAAAACCTATGGTAATCGCGCTGAAAAAGTAGCTCAATTAACGCAAGTGCAGCCGGTTTGGGCTGAAAAACTGACTGATAGCCAATTATTTATCCAGGCTGAAGTGGTGTATCAAGTACGCGAAGAAATGGCCGTTACCCTCCGCGATGTACTGGCTCGCCGGTGGCGGCTTGAACTCTCCAACTGGCAGTTAACGGCTCAACTCGCTCCACAAGTTGCCGATCTGATGGCTATTGAATTGGGTTGGACCGACGAACACCGGAGTCAGCAGATAAAGACATATCAAGCTCTATTGGCTTCGTTTATGAAACGAGCTGGATTAGTATTTGGCCGATCTGAAACGGTCACACTACCATAATTGACTGGTTCAGATCACTGAACGCAGTGGTAGTTGCTTGTTAGTGAGACGAGTAGTCGAAAGGTTAGCTCGTGATAGGCGGCTATTAATTATTTCTTTCCTGAAAGAGAGTGTCTCGCCGGTTCATGTCCTGACCTCTCCGGTGGCATCCTTATGAAAAGGTTAGGTACGGAAATGTGCAATATGAACGCGTATGCTACTGATTTTAATAGCTGTATAACTCAATCAGTAGCATACGGTGCTTGAGCCGGTCGCTCTTACGCAGGAACAGACGCATCGTTGGCCTGACGTAGAATGAATACCGTCATGGTGATCGGTCCGTGTGCACCCATCACCAAAGCCTGTTCGATATCCGCCGTCTTGGATGGTCCTCCAATGAAAGCGCCGAAGCCGTAATGGCCTACCCCAATGTGTTGATAGGCCTCATGCAGCGTAGGAACGATTGTTGCGGCCGTTACCACCACCGCCAGATGCTGGCAGATATAAGGAATAATACGCTGCCCCATTTGCTGCTCGGTGAGCCATACTGCGCCATTTTCCGCCACGGCTAACTCGCTCCTGATTACCGCCAGTTCAATATCGTCGAACGTATGCGGATCAACCGTGGGGGAGAGCAGTTCAAACTGATCGCCCAGTTCCGGCAAGGTGGTCACAATACGGTGGGCAGCGTCAAAATTTTCCCTAATCAGAGCTTCAACAGTCGCCAGGCTATCCACCGAAAATACGCGGCCACCGATAGCGGTAAACACATCGCAGTATGTTTCTACCGCTTCCTGTTCTTTCCCTTTGAAAGAAGTAATATCGGGTAAAGGGCTGGCGGGTGGCTGATTCTTTAAAACAGCGGCCAGTATCGTGTCCCTACTGCTCATTTCAGTTGTTGTCGGTAAAAAGTTACTTTATACGTTTTGAGACTCATCACTACCGTTATTTTTGGCGTACCAGTCGCCAAATGACTCCTTCGGTCCGTCGGGCATTTCCCGCTGTTTATACCAGGGATTGAACTTATTATTGACGGCAAAGGGAATGTTATTCAAGACCCACCTCCCGGCCCGGCCAATTGTCGAATACGACGTCGGTGAAGAGAGCGTCCAGGCCATCGCTTTCATGCTAAGCACCTTGGTATTAGCAGCATAGCCCTCCCTGACAATCACCTGGCGCCACTGATACAACTGATCATGAATGTTGATTTTGACAGGACAGACATTCGAGCAGGAGCCGCAGAGCGTCGAGGCAAACGGCAGGTCCGCGTGTTTTTTCATGTCCAGGTTAGGAGCCAGAATGGCGCCAATGGGTCCGGCAATGGTATTATGATAACTGAGACCCCCGCTTTTCCGGTAAACCGGGCAGGTATTCATGCAGGCTCCGCATTTGATACACTTCAACGAATCCCGGAAATCGACCCGTCCCAACTGTCGGCTTCTC
>JANXVQ010000454.1 GCA_025351545.1 Spirosoma sp. | reverse complement strand
TACTGTAACAAATTTTTGTCATTCTCCTTCGCCGGAATAATATAAAAAAAGCTCCGAAGTACTTCGGAGCTTTTTTTATATTATTCCGGCGAAGGAGAATGACAAAAATTTGTTACAGTAAAACTTTTGCAACGTCCTGCCACGATTTTACGCGCCGGAACTGGGTATCCTCCCGATTATGAAGGGCGTCGAAGAGTAAACCTTCTCCCTGAAATGTGTGTAGGTTTCGGGGCATATCGTCAATGAGGTAAGCTGTGTTGAGCACGCTTTTGTCGCCCATGAAAATGTAATTACGCCAGGAGATAGCTGGGAAATGCTCCTGCAACCAATCCCATTTTTCGCGTAGTGAGTTCGGAAATTCCTGGGCAGCTGAAGCGATAAAAACTTCATATTTCTGCATCAGATCGGCAATAACATCCTGAGCGCCTTCCATGACGGGAATATCCCGAAAGAAGCCCGGTTCATAAACCTGCTGAGACACTATTTTATACTCATTCTCGTCGAACAGTTCGTGAAAAGATTTTTCCTTTAATTCGTCAAGCGTATAGCGGGGTACTTCTCCTTCCAAATACAGTTTAACAAACTTGGCATGGGTGTCGGCCATGACATCGTCCATGTCAATAGCAATGCGTTGTTTCATCAGGTATACCAGCCTGTAAAGGCCAATAGTTTAATTGAAAATCAAGTGAGGTGCCAACCATCCCGGTCAGTATTATAGTTTTCGTTCGGTGTCAAATTTTTCTAAATAGTCGGCTACACGTCTCACAAATTGCCCGCCCAACGAACCATCAACAACGCGGTGATCATACGAGTGAGAAAGGAACATCAACTGACGAATACCAATAAAGTCGCCTTGGGGAGTTTCGATAACGGCTGGTTTTTTCACAATTGCCCCGAAGGCCATAATTGCCACCTGCGGCTGCATAATAATGGGCGTTCCCATCAGGTTACCAAATGTGCCGATGTTTGATATGGTGTAAGTTCCTCCCGCCAGATCATCGGCGGTGAGTTTGTTTTCGCGGGCGCGTCTGGTTAAATCGTTAACCTTTTTAGTCAGACCAACAAGGTTATACTGGTCGGCATTATGAATGACGGGCACAATTAGATTTCCATTCGGTAAGGCAACAGCCATACCGATGTTAACCTGTTTCTTGACCAGAATAGTATCTCCTTCAACCGAGATATTTATCATCGGGAAGTCTTTAATCGCCTTCACAATAGCTTCGACCAGAATAGGCGTATATGTCAGATTTTCGCCGGTCTGCTGCTTAAAATGGTCTTTTGTCTGAGTACGCCATTGCGCAACGGGTGTCATGTCTGCCTCAACGAACGAACTTACATGGGCTGAAATTTGCTTCGATTCGACCATTCGTTGCGCAATCATTTTCCGCATCCGATCCATCTGGATAATATCGTTCTGACCGTTTATAGAGGCAGATACTTTACCATTAGCTACTGGTTGTGAAGCGGCAATTATTGGTGTTTTCGTAGCAGGGGCTTGAGATAGTATCTGAGGCTGATACCCTATTTTTGTCGGCTGGATTCTTCCTTCTGCCCGATCAATTACGTAAGCAAGAATGTCTTTTTTTGTGACGCGGTTTTCGGCTCCAGAGCCGGAAATCCGGTCGAGTTCATCGCGCGAAACGCTCTCTTCTTTGGCAATGTTCAAAACCAGTGGCGAATAAAAACGGTCGGAGAAAACGGGTGAATCGCCTGCCAGGGTTGTAGCCGATATAGCTACGGCTTTCTCCTGCGGTGCCCCCCCGCTGCTCATGGCAGCGATACCTAGTTCAAGCTCATGGGCGGCAGTAGAAATTTCCGGTTCAGAAACTTCCTCGTCCTGCTGTGCCGGAACGTTGGCCACATCACCGATGCCCATGGGTGTCTCATCGGCACTTACCGGCGTTTGCGCGTCTGGTTTTGACTTTTCCACTTTTTCCACGGACTCGTTAACCTCAATTCGGGCAATGGGCGCGCCAACCGCTATAACATCGCCATCGTTTACCAGAATTTCTTTCAGAATGCCATTGTGCAGCGCTGGAACTTCTGTATCGACTTTGTCTGTAGCTACTTCCAGCACAGACTCATCAATTTCAATCCGATCACCCGGTTGTTTAAGCCAGGTGATAATTGTACATTCCATTATACTTTCGCCCATTTTGGGCATGACCATGTCGATAAGAGCCATGTGTTTTAATAAATAATGACTGATGGATAATGTAGAACAGGGTCATAGATTGGTATTATTCATTCTACGTTATCCATTCATCATTGGTTTAAAAGTTCTTCCCGCAACATATTGAGTAAGTATGTTGTGGTCAGTTGAATATTTTGATCCCGGTATTGACCGAGTTTGAGCAGACGCGTACTTGTGCGTCGGTCTGTAGAGCAGGCAATCCAAATTGTACCAACGGGTTTGTCGGGAGTGCCTCCGTCGGGGCCGGCAATGCCACTTGTAGCAATACCAACGTTGGTGCCGAGCGCTTTGCGAACACCTTCGGCCATCTGTCGGACGGCTTCTTCACTTACGGCGCCAAACTGTTCCAGTGTTTCGGGTTGAACGCCTAATTGCGTGACTTTAACGGTATTGTTATAGCTGACAATGCTTCCCCAAAAATAAGCAGACGAACCCGGCACTTTTGTGATTTGAGCCGACACGTAGCCTCCCGTGCAGCTTTCTGCAACGCCAAGCGTTAACTTCTTTTCGTTTAACAGATTGCCGACAACCGTTTCAAGCTCATCAGTATCGAAGCCAAAAACGTTTTTTTCAATAAGGGGCATCACCTTCGTTACCTGCTCGGCCAGTTCGTGGTCGAGCAGGGTATTATCGTCGCCGGTGGCAGTTAAACGTAATTTTACACCGCCGAAACTTGGCAAATAAGCCAGTTTAATATGATCAGGCAGCGCATCTTCCCACGCTTCGATACGTTCGGCCAGAAACGATTCACCAATGCCGACCGTCCGAATCATTTTGTGTTTAATAATCGGCGTTTCAAAATGTTCCGTTAGTTTCGGCAGGATTCGGTTCGTCATGAGGTGCTTCATTTCGAAGGGTACACCCGGCAACGATACCAATACCTGACTCGTTCCGTCGGCACGTTTTTTCTCAAACCACATACCGGGAGCGGTGCCCCAGTCATTCTGTATATAAATTGCATTGGCAGGCAGGTCGGCCTGGCCGCGGTTGAGGTCTGTCATTTCGCGGCCACGTTTCTCAAAAAAACCAGTCACTAACGCTAACGCGGTTTCGTTACGAACCAGCCCGACACCAAAATAGGTGCAGAGAGTTTTTTTTGTGATGTCATCTTTGGTTGGCCCCAAACCACCGGTAATGATAATGACATCGGCGCGTTGATGAGCTTCGTGCAGAATTTGCAGAATAGCATCGGTTTGATCACCAATGGATGTTTTTCGGACGACACGGATGCCGATGTTGGTCAACTCGGTGCCAATCCAGGCAGTGTTTGTGTCGGTAATTTGCCCGAATAATATTTCGTCGCCAATCGTGATTACTTCGGCGCGGACGGTGTTGGTCATTTTGACTGAATGATGAAGAAGGGAAAATGGAGAAAGATTGACGGTAGACGATTTATGAATCTGATTATCAGTTCGTTCGTAATTATTATTGACTATTCATTTTACTTTATCCATTCTTTACTGTCAAAAGTACGAAAAAACGATTTAGAGCCATTGACGGTTATGAAATGGCAACCTGATTAATTCAATGATGAAGAAAAATGTTCTCGCAGCCGCAGTACTGGTTTTAGCTATTAGTCAAACCAGTTTCGCCCAGGATTCAACCGTAACGACGGGCCGCCCGCAGAAATCATCTGGCGGAGGTCTCTTCGGCAAAATTCTTAATGCTGTCACTCAATCGTCCACCGCCACATCGGGCGGCCTGAGTAGTATCGATATTGCATCGGGCTTAAAAGAGGCTCTCCAGGTTGGTATTAGCAAAGGGTCCGATCAGGCGTCGACTCTGGATGGCTACTTCAAAAACCCGTTACTGAAAATTGCTTTTCCTCCCGAAGCGCAAAAAGTAGCGTCAACCCTCCGACAATTGGGTTTAAACAAACAGGTTGATCAGTTCGAATTATCGCTGAATCGAGCCGCCGAAGATGCCGCTAAAAAAGCTAAGCCGGTGTTTATCAAAGCGATAACCTCCATGAGTATACAGGATGCCGTTGGTATTTTGCGAGGGCAGAACGATGCGGCTACGCAGTATCTCCGCCGAACATCGGGCCAGCAGTTAATTACAGAGTTTACGCCTATTATTGACAGTACATTGAAGAAAAACAATGCGACTAAGTATTACAGCGATTTGGTGAATACCTATAATAAAGTGCCTTTTGTTCAGAAAGTGAACCCGAATCTAACCCAGTACGCGACTGGTAAAGCGGTTGACGGGCTATTTGTTTTAGTGGCGCAGGAAGAAGCAAAAATTCGCGAAAACCCGGCGGCACGGGTTACCGATTTGCTGAAGAAGGTGTTTAGCAAGCAATAATATACTGGCAGTTTTTACTTTGTTTGCTGTTCCAGTATTTTTATGTAATTAATCTAAGTTGTATGAAAGAGTGTTGATTTGATAGGCAAGCCCCTAAAAAAAACAGACATAGCACAGGCGAGATTACCTTTGAGGTGCGAAAATAGAGGTAAATCTAACCAGCTATGTCTGAGAAAGTAGTGGCAATTTATTGCTTTTTGCCGGGCCGCCG
>JANXVQ010000440.1 GCA_025351545.1 Spirosoma sp. | reverse complement strand
GTGTACCTGGCCTGCCAACCCGCCAGAGCAACGGGTTTTCAATAGTACGCTGCCCTTTTGGTTATCGCTCTTGAGCGACTTGTTCAACCGGGAACACCTTCGTTTTATAAATATACTTGATATTATTTTTAGTATACTTATTGGCGAACGGGTCGATTCTCCGGTTGGTTTTGGGTGTGTGTCACGGATCAGGAATGAGCGTTCCTGATTCGTGGCAACCCATAAAAAAGCCCTGCCTTGCTCCCGATTTACTCCCGCTTACTTTCTTTTGTATGCATTATGCGCTACATCGCTTACGACCGAGTTTCCACCCAAAAACAGGGTCGCTCCGGCCTGGGCCTCGACGATCAGCGCCGGATGGTCCAGCGATTCCTGCGGGACGACGATGAGCGGGTAGTCGAATTTACCGAAACGGCGGCCCGGCGGCTCAGTCGCAATGCTTCGTTTGTGATGGTGCTACGGAATTCGGAAGTGGATTTCCGGGCCTGTGATCTGCCTGACGCCAACACGCTCACCATGGGCATCATGGCCAGCTTTGCCCGGCACGAGGCCGAACAGATTTCCAAACGAACCCGGGCCGCCCTGGCCCAGACAAAAGCGCGGGGGTTCATTCTGGGTAAACCCGAAAACTTTACCCATTCGCACCGGACCCAGGGGGTGGTGGTCATTCAGGAAAATGCGCGGGTGCATCCGGCCAATCGCCAGGCGGGCGACGGCCGAGCGCTTGAATGAGCACGGGTTCCGCACCCGCTATGGCAAGCTGTTTCAAGGCGAAACGGTACGGCGGATCCTGAAACGACAGGCGCAACCCTCTGGAGAAGACCGGGGTTAGTCAGGCCGTCGGCCGCCATTTCTTCAGGCCCGCCACTATACGCAGGGCCCGCGGCCGGTTGGCAAGCTGGTCGAATGCACGGTGAAATGCATCAGGTGGATAAACCGGATAACGTAAATTAAACGACATAAACCAGATAAAACTAAGTAAAATAAATAACATGGATTAGTGGTAATTTTACCGCTCAGAACGCTAAAAACCGCGTAGTACATCATGAGGAAGCCCATCCCAAAGACCTGCCCCTACTGCCAGCAACCCTTTCAGGCCAGTCGCAGGAACAAAGACTACTGTACCGATGACTGCCGCATCGATGCCAATAATGCCCGGGCCAAGGAACGCTATGCCCACTTCAAGCGGGAAGCGCCTCAACTCCAGGCGCTCCAACAGCAAGTCAGCCAACTCCAGCAGAGCCAGCAACTCAAGGCCACCAGCCAGGTCGAGAAACTCCAGCAGGAAGTTAAGCAACTCCGGCAGCAAGTGGGGCAACTCCAGCAGGAACGGGACTCCCTGATCGTGGTGATCACCGTGGACAGGCCCATTGAGGACACGCTCACCTATGCCGGGCGTCACTACAAACGGGGGGGGGGCAAAATGGGCAAAACCGGGGTTGGCGTTAGCCTGGCCAAAGGGAGCGCTCTGTGGATGCCCGGTAACACGATCATTTACCGCACGGAAAGCGACTTGACGGGTAATTATTACGAATACGAACTGGACCACTAGGGGCCGGGGCGGGCCGGGTTCTGCGTCCCGGATGAGGACCAGCCGTAGGAGCGCCCATCGAAGGCGGTTTTCCGGGGCCGTTTCTAGTCACTGGCAGGATGGCAGCAGGCATCTCCTGGCCGGGCGGTCGTCAACGGAGTGGCGGCAGGCCCGATTTTCCGGACTGGACTACGCCTGGCTGGAATCGACCGGACGATTTTGGTCAAAAGGGAGCTAGTTTGGTCAACGCTTGTGGCGCTGATGGGTCCGCTCTGCTGGTATGGCTGGGTATCCCTGTCAGATCGGCCAGGATGACCCGTTGGATGCCGTACAGGCCGCTGTCCTACAAGGGCTTTGTGCGGTCCCACCCCGGCTCAATCCGCCTGCCTGTCCAGCCATCGGAGTAAATTGAATTTTCCCTGGTCAAGTCGTATAAGCAATGTTATGTTACTGAACTATTCAGCGATCATATCCCCTATACAAATACTAAAAACTGGCCGGATTGTATAGGGGAAAGGGGGAGAAGAAAAATCGGTATTATGTCAATGGAAAATTCGTGGTTTGTGCCTGATAATGGCGAGTAAAGTAGCTTTGGAAACAGCTTCTAAGCCCACAGGACGTTTAATTATGCACTAACAGGTTTGACTACATTCCTAAACACATGACTGACTACCAAACGCTTAAAGATCGGGCTTATACGGATAGCCTTATCAAGTCAGCTCCCAAAGAGGCTGCGGCATTCCTTACTCTCAAGCACACTGCCGAACGAAAAGATGGTGTCATTCCGATCAAGTACCGGGAACTAATGTCCGTAGCGGTGGCTCTAACAACTCAATGTGCCTATTGCATTGAAGCACACATCGCTAATGCGGTCCAGGCAGGTGCAACTCGCGAAGAGATTGCTGAAACGGTTTTTATTGCGGCTGCCCTGCGTGCCGGTGGGGCTGTTGGTACGGGTCTGATGGCCATGCGTCTTTTCGAGGAAGCCAGCACGCCAATCGTTTAAAAGTGGGTCTAGCTTATCATAATGGCACTTATACAACTTTTTGTATAACCCTGAAATAGCTTGACACCAAATGTGTAAAGTTATGACAGTGAGTAAATTGTCCCTAATCCAGAAAAAGTACAAAACTGCCCTGTTTAGACGGCGGGTCATTGAGCGCCTGCGCTTACAAATGGTCACGGAGCAACAGGTCTTGACTGAACTTGGTATTTCTCGTACTTTACTCAATCATTGGAATCGCACTTATCAACGCTACCAACACACATGGTGCGGGGCCGCCCGTGCGGTTTAAGCCCGCCCGCTTTTCCCGTTTTGTTATGAAAAAACCTGTCGTCGATCCACTCCAGGCCCTTCAACAAAAGCTGGCCGATACTGAAGCCTTGCTCCAGCAAGAACGGTTGAAGAACCAAGCCTTGCAAACGGTGATTGAACTAGCGGAGAAAGAATTCAATATTCCCATCCGAAAAAAGTCTGCGGGGCCGCCCGGCGGTTCCAAGCGGTGAGTCATCTGCATCTGCACCATCCGCTGGTGCGTATGCAAACACTCTGCGGGCTGTTTGGAATGAGCCGCCAGGCTTGGTATGATGAGCAGAAAAGGCAGGATAAAGATGACTTACAGACGGGTCTATTATTGGCTGAAGTCAGACGCTTACGGATTGATTTACCCTCCATTGGTATTGATGTATTACTCTATCAATTAACGGATTTTCGCCAGCAACATGGCATCAAGATTGGTCGAGATAAGTTAGCTAACTTGCTAAGAGATAATGGATTATTGATCGTCAAGCGACGTAGGTGTGTAAAAACAACCTGGTCTCACCATCGTTATTTTAAATACCGCACCGGCGGCCCGGCCTAATTTGACGATAGGCTTAAAGGTGAAAGCCCCCAATTGGCTGTGGGTGAGTGATATTACCGCACGGGCGGCCCCGTTACATTTTAATCGGCCGTGGATTTGGGTATCTGAGTTTGATCACCGACGCTTATTCGCGGAAGATCGTGGGCTGGGCACTGGATGAATCTCTTCAGGCTAAAGGCCCAGTAGCTGCGCTAAACATGGCCTTACAAGCGAATAAAGGACGCATGAAGGAGAACTTAATTCATCATTCGGACCGAGGAGTGCAATACTGTTGCACCGATTATATAACCTTATTAAAACAGGCTAAAATCGCCATCAGTATGACTCAGAACGGTGATCCTTATGAAAATGCGTTAGCCGAACGGGTGAACCGAACCATCAAGGAGGACATGTTACAAAACCGAGGGTTTGTTACGTTTGAAGCCGCGAAGGAAGCCGTTCAGCGAGCGATTGAAAATTATAATGCATTACGGCCTCACGGTAGTTGCAACTACCACACTCCTGAGCAGGCCCATCAAATGGAAGGTGAGTTAGCTCAAAGGTGGCATAAATCTAAACGCCGGGATACTGAAAAAATACAACAGGAAGAAGATATATTGGTCACTCAAAATAGGCCCTAAATTTGTCAAGCTATTTCAGGGCTATACAGCAAAAAAGCTATTAATAGGATTCGTTTTTTTCCGTTGCAGTAATGCGTTCTCTACTATTCACATTACTGCCCATTACTTTAATTTCCTTTAAGATGACCCGACCCGCTAATTCTTGAATGTACAGCGTATCAGTGGGTATAAAGGGCCTATCCTTGTGGCGGTAATCTTCTAGAATAAATGAAACAGGAAGTATATAGTGACCAGCATACTGTAAATTTAAAGAGGGCAATTTCTTGAGGGCACCTATTACGGTTGGCTCAAAACCAGCATAGTTCCATTCAACACTATGATTGAGAATTGAAATGGCTTCAACACGCCCCTTGTCGTTGACGGTAAAGTCAGCAAAAACTCGACCGTATCGACTTGACCACTGAGCCTGGCGGGGGTATTTTAACCGCCGGTCTAAAACGGTGGTAAAGACAGGATCATGACTTAGATCAGCGGGCTCTGTTTGCGCTTCAGCTACAAAGCAAATTGTCACTAAGAATAGCACTTGTAAACAGGTCATTGTAGTCTTTTTCTAAGCTACTCTGTAAAGTGAGTATTGACAGGTTTCTAATTTTCTTCCCTTAACATAAAGTTAGTTATACAACGAGTCTGGGGAATGTGCAAATGTCTAACCCTCAGTTAGTTTGTACATTCCCCAGACTCGTTGTATAACTACACTTATGTTATGTGAATCAAAATAGAAAGCAACTCATCTTAATCAAAGTCATTTTCTAAAAATAGTTCTATTTGAAACTATCACTTTAATTCTAATTGATCAAATGTGCATTTGAATAAGTACTGCTGGCCGATTATGGTTTCCCAAAGTCACCTCCATTATTTATTATGGAACTTAAGCCAATATATTGCCAGTTCGAACGGCCTAAATAATTAAAGGCACTTATCACAGTCGCTCTCTTTTCTACTTTTTTGGTCTGCACTGCACATCAGATAGTACCATCCGGTTGGCCGGACAGATTTAGTGCCCCGCTGATTCGCGTCGGTACGTCCAATAAAAATAGCTGCCCCAGACTATGCCAATTACGTGAATTAGCACATAGTTCATTTGGTGGGCTATTGATTCATAATCCACCAAAAATTTTAATTTTACAATAATAAGTCTAATTAGTGAAGGTAACATAACCGTCAGTGTCAGTCCTTTGATCCAGATTGGAAAAGGCCGGTAAAAAGCAATCAACGTTAGCGAAGGCAGCAGGAAATAGAAGGCCGAACTGAAAATATCTTTCCCTATTTCCTGACTGGCGAAATCTTTTGACAGAAAGAATACACCCCATGCAATAGAGAGGACTGTATAACCTGATGCGGGAAGGTCCCAGCCTTTACGAGCCAGTTTCATAGCTACCAGAATACAACCCGTAACAAAAATGGCATCAGCAAACTTAAAAGCGATAATCGTGACACCTCGGCTTAAAAACGCATTGCCTAAAATACCCGTTAGTCCGGCTATAGTAAAACAAATAAACTGAGCTGGTATTACTTGGCGGTCAGCGATCTCGTGTTGGTTCATGGTCATATTAATTTACAGATGAGTTTGGCCTAAATTTACTACTCATCAAGAAAGTTGTCAAATAGCTTACTGTCATGCTCATTTTTGTTGTATAATCAAATGTTATGATAAGCCAGCTTATTTACAAGCCAATTCAATAATGACTAGTCATTATTGAATTGTTAATCGTTGCGACTCTATCTAGTCAGGTTTACATTAGTAAACTTTACAGTATCGCTATACAGATAAGAGTTGAGATGACTAGTCATGATAATGGCTCAATTGAGCTATAAAGCCATATATTTGGTCCTGTGACTAATCATCTTAGCGTAATGACTAATCAGAAATTCTTGACAATCAAAGAAGCTGCTCAGTACTACAGCCGTTCTGAACAGACTATTCGCCGACTAGTCAAACAGCATGTTTTGACTAGTCATGTCCGATCGGAAGATACCCCGAAAGGAAAAGCATATCAAGTTAGCCAACTGTTGCTACAGCAAGAGTATGAAGCCCCAACTGTAACCACACTGCCTGCTTTAGTTGTGAGTGATTCACTACAACTGGAAAACCAACAACTTCGGAAAATAGTGGCCGAGCGTGACCGCACAATTCAGCAACTACAAAACCGCTTGTTTGAACAAGGCGATGTTATGAATGCGATGGCTAGTCAACTGACTAGTCAGAAAATGAGTCATATTGAAGAGTTATTACTTCAGCAGAAGGCGCAATTAGGGGATTTGCAGAAACGATTACCAGCTCCTGAAACCGATGAGCCAGTCTCTGACCGGCGTGGCTTGTGGAATCGGTTATTCGGTCGATGAACTAGCTATGATTTTGCTTTACTTTCTTGTTTAGCCGCCTGGCTCGCTAAGACTTCCTGTAGCGTCAGGAACGGTTCCGGATTCGTGGCCCATTCGTCATCAAATTGACTCATCTGGGCTTGAGTGAGCTCGTTTTTAATCACGGCCACTATTTTTTTGCTGTTTTTCTTGGACGTTTTGAGCATACTGATTCCTGACTTTAGCTTTGGATGGCCAGCAACTGAGCGGTCTAATTTGACCATTTCTGATAATAAAAACAACAGAGCAAACCCGGAACCGGTTCGATAGTCCTATGGCCTGAAACCGTTCTTCTCCGTCGGCGCTGGCTCTGGCTGATTTGATCAGCACGAACGGGTCGGCAAAAACACTTTCTACTTCACCGGTTGAATTATCCCGGTCGGGGTAATCCTGAATAATATGTTTTAGGTTGCCTTCATCCCACTGAAAAGAGGTCATACGTTATCTAGCAATTCATAGGCATTGTGGGCTTGGGTCTTTCCGGCCAGTACATCGTTCAACTCTTCGACTGCTTCGCCTAGAAATAAAGCTTTCTCGTTGGAAACACCTACTGGAAGAGGCTTAGCCTTAACAAACGATAGACTCTGTAGCAGTTCCATCATGAAACCTACTTTGCTATCAGGGATATCTAAAACGATTTTCATACGAGCAAGAAGTGAGATTTGGCAGTTTTGACGCGTTTTCAGGCCCTACACGCTTCGATCTATTGATTTATGACGTCTACCTTATTTTTCTTTCCCCTTCGTTTCCAAGCCAAATACTTTGGCTGTATAGCTGCCCACATTCTTGACTGCACCAGCGGCCGCTTTTGTTTGAATATCGTAGAGCTGTTTGTTTATCGTTTCGAGAGAGTTGGGTAGTTCTGCGGAAAAGTACATAATTCGTCGTTTGGACAAATGGCACTTATTG
>JANXVQ010000432.1 GCA_025351545.1 Spirosoma sp. | reverse complement strand
ACCGGGGGCCTGTAATACCCATACGGACTATAGCCGTAGCCACCATTATTATACCCGTAATAAGGACGGGCACCATAATAACCACCACCTGTATTTACATAAGCCGGTCCGCAACTGGTCATCAGGACGACCAATAAACCAGCCGTTAGTAAGGGCAAGATTTTTATCGTTTTCATGATTTTTCCTTTAATTTATAATTTATTGAATCATCTATCAGGAGCTTGGATCAACCGAACCGATTAAATGGCGTGTTAATCCAAACATTTATTTTAGTCTGTTTCGTTTACCAGCGGTGTCCGCCACGGCCACCACCATAACCCCTGCCGCCACCAAATCCTCGGCCACCGCCACCATAACCGTATCCATAATTCGCATATGGTCGAACAACTACTGGTGGAGCGTAAACCACGGGTGGACCAATTATTACTCGTGGGGGAACAATCACTACCTGAGGCTGCACGGGATAGACCTGCCCATATTGATTATAACCATTATTTGGATAGCCCTGCCCATACCCATTTGGATAGTTTTGGCCATAACCATTATTGTATCCATTTGAACAATTCTGATTTGGGTAGTTCTGGCCGTAGCCATTATTACTACCATTTGGGTAGTTCTGGCCGTAGCCGTTACCATTCGGATAAGCCTGACCATAGCCATTGCCAGGTCCGTAAACCTGACCGAAACCAACTGTAGCCACGCCCAACAACAAACCAGCTACTACTCCACCCCATTTTATCGTTTTCATCGCTATGGTATGTTTTCACACGATTTGTTAGTTAGACATATCTTAAACCATCACGTTTAATTAAAACGGGAAGAATCCGGTTAAAGTTTAATTAAAAGCCTGACCACTAGATAGCAGTCAGGCTTTTAATTAAACGGAATAAGTAGAGAATTAAGCTTTCAATTTATCTTTCAGATAAGCCAGAGCTAGTTTGTAGGCATCGGCAGAAGCTTCTTTATTGTAGACGGGGTTGCTGGGGTTGGCAAAACCATGCCCGGCATCATACATTTTTACCGTTACCTTTTTACCTGCTTTTTGCATATTCTCTTCAAACGTCTTTACCGATTCAGGTGTGATACCCTTGTCCTGACTGCCAAAGAAACCCAATACGTCGGTGTCAAGTGTTTTCAGTTTTTCCACATCCTGTTCCGGACGCCCGTAATACACTACGCAACCTTTAGCTTTTTGGCCTTCCAGTAAAGCTGACTGGAGGGAAAGCATACCACCAAAGCACCAGCCAACGCTGGCAAATTCGGCCTGAGGACCGGCATAGGCAATAGCTCCTTTCTGGATACTCGACAGCCGTTCTTTGTTGGCTCCCTGCATTAATTTACCCGCTTCAGCAGGTTCGGTGGCCACTTTACCGTCATACATGTCAACCGCCAGCACATTTACATCCTTGAGATCATTGTAAAACGTTTCTGCCTGTTGTTTGATGTTGTCGTTCAGACCCCACCATTCCTGATAAACCAGCAGCCATTTGTTCGAAGGCTTTTTTGCTTTCAACAAAAACCCGTTTGCCGATTGGCCGTCGGACGTTGAAAACTTAACCATATCACCAGCACCCGTGTACGTGAAGGGTAGGGGAGCCTCGTGCAATCGTTGGAAAGCAGGATCAGCAGCCATTGCCGACATGTCATTGCCAGCCAACAATTTAGCGGGTACATGACAGACCGGAATTGTTGTTTCTTCAGGCTGTGCTGGCTTCAGATTCAGGAGTGACAACAAGGACATAAAGAAGGAAAGTCCAGTAATAAATACAATTTTCATATGTATATAATGGTTAGTTAATCTGGGTAACTGACTGAGTAAGGAATTAGTTAAATGGCAAATGGGTAAACCGTTTGCAATCTGCAGACAATTTACCCATTTGTTAAATCCGGGCAGCAGCCCATTTGTATTTTTGACCAGTGATTTAAACTTTCACTAATTCAAAAATTGTAATTTCCGGTAAAATACCGACCCGACCGGGATAACCAATGTATCCGTAGCCCCGGTTGACATACAGCCGTTGGTCACCATCTTGATACAAACCTGCCCACTGTTTATAAAAAAACTGCGCCGGACTCCATTTTACATCGCCAATTTCGACACCGAATTGGGCCCCGTGGGTGTGCCCGCTAAAGGTTACGTCGATGTCTTTGTATTTTGGTTTTACCTCCGCATCCCAGTGCGTTGGGTCATGAGACAGAAGAAGTTTAACGGGGTATTGTTCTGTGCCCTGATAGGCTTTTGCCAGATTACCCGCTCGCAGTGCGGCCGGACCGAAGCCGAGGTTCTGTACGCCAATGAGCGCAATTTTGTCGCCGTTCTGCTCCAGAATCTTGTTCTCATCCATCATGATGTTCCAACCCATTTGCTTGTGGGCGGCTATCACGTTTGACACATTTTGCCGCTCGGCCTGAGCACTTGGCCACTGCACATATTTACCATAATCGTGATTGCCAAGGGTTGAATAAACGCCCATTGGAGCCTTCACCTTATTGAATACGTCAATATATCTGTTCACCTCCTCTGCATGGCTATTGACCAGATCGCCGGTAAAAAACACCATGTCGGGTTTTTGGCCGAGCAACATCTCAACGCCACCTTTTACGGCCGTTTTATTGAAAAAACTGCCCGAGTGAATATCCGAAATTTGGGCAATGGTCATGCCATTGAAACCGGAAGGCAAATTTTTCAGAGGGAGTTTAATTCGTCGGATGCGGTAATCATGCGCCCCGGACAGGATTCCCCACGTAAAGCCAACGAAGGGTACGGCTCCCGCTACCAATGCTGTTTTCATCAAAAAATCTGACCGGGTTATGGTATCCGTAGACGGCATGGTTGTGCGGGTCGTATCTTCGACAGCCTCACGAACTTCAGGCTTGTAAAACAGTGAAACGATCCAGCGAAAGAACCGGCCAATGTCGTCAATCAGAATAATTAGTACAGCAAAGATTTTCGAGAAATATGGAATCGCGATAGCCGCCCACAGAAACGTGCGCGTGTTGCGGCTAATGGAGTCGGGGGGAAGCAACTGCATGAGTATAAAGAGCAAGAGCGACAAGGCCGTAAATCCCCAATAAATAAGCGCAATTGCTCGCTGAGTACTTTCGGTGGCCGACCGGCTAAGTGTTTTAACTGCCTGAAAAACATACCAGTCAATCAGCAGCAGGATGGCGGGGAGAACGAAAACTAAAACAGTACGATTCATAATTACTGCTAAAATGGATAATGATGGCTGAATCTGGCAAACCATCATTATCCATTATTCATTTTACTTTATCTGTTATTTATTTTTTAAGCCAATTCCTCTTCCAATTCCTCTTTCGGTTCCAGCGCAGGGTCTTTCTTTCCGAAGTATTTCATGCGAATGCGCTCGTTAATCCAGTATAAGCTGGGTACGATCACAAGCGTCAACACGGTCGAAAAAGTCAGGCCGTAGATAATGGTCCAGGCCAGAATATTCCAGAATATGGAGCTGTCGCCACCCACAACAACATGTGGATCAAGATCGCGGAAGAGACTGACAAAGTCTACAGTTATGCCGAAAGCCAACGGAATCAGCCCCAGAACGGCCGCTGATGCAGTGAGCAATACGGGCGTCAGACGAATGCCGCCCGCTTCAATAATAGCCTCACGGAGGGGAATGCCCCGACCGCGCAACTCTTCAATGAATTCGATGAGCAGAATCCCGTTTTTCACTACAATACCAGCCAGCGAAATAATACCAACGCCCGACATGATAACCGAGAAGTCTTTACCAGTAAGAACAAATCCGAGTAATACACCAATCAACGACAGGAAGATGGTTACGAAGATAATCAGTGGTTTTACTACCGAGTTAAATTGTGTGGACAGAATCAGATAAATAAGTAGAATCGCCGTTCCAAAGGCCGAAATCAGAAAGCTCATCGACTCCTTCTGGTCTTCCTGCTCGCCACCCATTTTGATAGTATAACCATTTGGCACATCAATATCCTTGATCGCTTCCTGAATCTGACCGACAATTTGGTTTGCATTATAACCCGGCACAACGTTTGAACCAAGCGTTACCAGACGTTCCTGATTTTTCCGGTTAATCTGGCTAAACGTAGTCGAGTAGCTGATGTTTGTCACCGACGTAATTGGCACCTGCCGCAGTTGCCCGCCCATAACCATATCACGATAAACCACATTAAGACCCAACAACCGGTCAATCTGGCTCCGGTCATCAGGTTTCAGACGAACCATAATCGGGTACTCGTCCTTGGCATCACGAAATTTAGATATTTCTGTTCCGAACAAGGCTGTCCGAATCGTGGTGGCCACCTGAGCGGATGAAATTCCTTCACGCTCGGCTTTTTCGCGGTCAATATTAATTACGATTTCGGGCTTGTTGGTAATCAGATCTGACTTTAACTGGTCAATACCTTTGATACCATTCTGAGCAATTTTCTGCCGAACCTGTTTTTCTAATTTCTGCAGTTCGCTAAATTCTTCGCCCGCAATTTCAACAGAAATTGGTTTACCCGTTGGTGGCCCGTTCGATTCGCGTTCTACCGAAATTTCAGTGCCCGGCAATCCTCTCATGGCTAGCCGCACTTTCGACAACAGCGAATCGGTCGATATTCCTTTGCGTTCTTCGTTGCCTTTGAATGCTATCGTTACCTTCGATTTTTGGGGCGTTGCCGACCGGTCGGGGTTTTGTGGATCGCCCGCGTTTTTGCCAACATTCGAGATAACCGAATTAACAATATCCGTAGCGTCATTGTCTTTCAGGACTTTGAATACCCGCTTTTCAATAACCCTTGTTACCGAATCCGTTACTTTGGCGTCGGTTCCAACGGGCATTACGTTATATATGTACACATAATCGGGTTCACCGCTTGGGAAGAAAAGCACTTTCGGTTTTGCAATACCAACCACAACGAAGGTTACTACCAGCAGCACAAATGCTCCCAGCACGACAAACGCCGGACGCCAGCCTCGTAACACCCATGAGATTAATCGGCGATAGTTGTTTTTAAGCGCTGGCAACGTTCGTTCCTGAAATGGAAAAATCAGTTTTGGCGTCAGAACATAGTGATTGAAAACATACAGAATAATGAATAACACAAACAGGTTTCCAATACCCCGATCAATAAGGTAGCCCACACCCGCCAGGGCGGCCATAATCATGAGTGGCCGTTTAATTTCCTGGAAGCCTTGTTTGTCTTCATGATTATCGTCTTCGTGCCGTTTCATAAACGTTACGGCAAAGACCGGATTAATCACATAAGCGACGAACAACGAGGCAAATAGGGTCAGGATGAGCGTTAGCGGCAGGAATTTCATAAACTCGCCCACAATACCCGGCCAGAACAGCAGTGGAAAGAATGGCGCAATGGTGGTTAGCGTACCCGAAAATACCGGTACAAATACCTCACCCGCAGCGGCTTTTACGGCCTGCTTAATATCCCAGTCCTTGTTTTCGTTGAAAAGCCGGTGTGAGTTTTCAATGACCACAATGGCATCATCCACCACAAGACCTAAACCGAGCAGGAAAGCAAATAGCACCATTGTATTGAGGGTAAACGCCGTGCCAACCATTGGCCCTAAAACCGGCATCAGCAGAAACCCTACCAACGCTGAAAGGGGCACCGATAGCCCGACGAAAATAGCATCGCGTATGCCCATGAAGAACATCAACACGATAACCACGAAAATGAACCCTAAGGCAACCGTATTAATCAGGTCATTAACATTTTCGCGGGTTCGTTCCGACTGATCAGCCGTGATTTTGATATCTAAGCCCTCCGGGAAGCGTGTTCCTTTATATTCTTCAATGGTTTTTTCGATGCGGTCGGCAGCCGAGATTAAGTTGGCTCCGGCACGCTTGACAACGTTCAGCGTAACCACCGACTTGTTGTTCAGACGGGCAAAATTCTGTTGCTCTTCAAAGTTGTCACGCACATCGGCAATCTCACCAAGCTTAATCGTTGCGCCCGTTGCCGTACGGATTTGTAAGTTTTGAAGTTGGGCAATATCGGTAAACTCGCCTTTCACACGCACCGTCCGACGGACGCCATCAATGCTCAATTCACCGCCCGAGACGTTAATGTTTTCACTCTGGACCGCCTGCTGAATATCCGAAAACGCCAGACCCGCCGACTGCATTCGAGGCAGATCAACGTTAATCTGAATTTCGCGTTCGAGCGCACCAATAATATCCACACGCCGAATCTCAGGCATTCCTTCAATCACATCCTGTAAATCTTCAGCAAACTCCTTCAGTTGTTTTAGTGAGTAGTTACCGGCCATGTTAACATTCATGATTGGCAACTCCGAGAAATCGACGTCCTGCGCTGTTGGACCCGAATCAAGTTCTTTAGGCAAATCGGGCTTGGCTTTATCAATGGCGTCACGAACCCGCTGCAAAGCTTCCGACGATTGAACATCAGGATTAAACTCAACCAGAATAACAGACACGTCCTGCAACGCATTCGATTTGATACGTTTTACGCCCGAAATGGACTTCAACTGCTTCTCGATCTGCTTGTTAATCGTATTTTCAATATCGGCAGGGGCCGTACCAACATATACGGTGTTTATATACACCTGTGGTATTTTAATGTCAGGAAACTGCTCTCTCGGCAGGTTGACATACACCAGCAGACCGCCCAGTGTGATCAGGAAGGTGAAGATGTAAATCGCCGTTCGGTTCTCAACGCACCAGTTAGTGAATCCGAGGGTTTTATACTGTTCAAATTTCATATAGAAGTTGTTTGTTGTTGTAGAGACGCATAGTTGCGTCTCTTATGCGTCAGCAATACCATCCGGTCAGGAGACGCAACTATGCGTCAGCAATACCATCCGGTCAGGAGACGCAACTATGCGTCTCTACTAAAAACTGATTACCTGTCCATCAACCAAATCCTGATACCCAGCCGTAACGAC
>JANXVQ010000427.1 GCA_025351545.1 Spirosoma sp. | reverse complement strand
CTCCCCCTTTTGCTCTATTTCCCTAACTCTAAGACCAGCGCCGTTTTGGCGGGTAATTTTACGAGTTTTAGATCCGTCAATGTCGCATCGGTCAGTACGTTTCGGGCTGATGTAAAGCCTTTCATACGCTCGGCAAATCGGGCGGTATCCAGCGAAATTTCTTTGTCGCTGGTGTTAGTGGCCACCAGTACCGTTTTGTTGGCGTCGTAGCGAAAATACACGTAAATGCCTTCCTGCGGCAGGTATTGCATAAGTTTCCCTGTATGCATCACAGCGTTGTCGCGCCGGTAGGTCGCCAGTTTACGAACGAATAGGAAAGCTTCTTTTTCGCGGTCGCTGCGTCCGGACGTTTCAAATTTATTCTCTTTATCACCCGGAAAACCGCCCGGAAAATCACGACGGACTTCGGCATCGGATGGATCTTTGAAATTCTTCATCAAAATCTCGGTGCCGTAATACATCGACGGAATCCCGCGTGTGGTCAGCAACCAGGTCAGGCCAATTTTATATTTCTCGAAATCATCCCCGATTACTGACAAATAGCGGTCGGTGTCATGATTGTCCAGGAACGTGACCAGTTTGGATGGGTCCTGATAAACGGCATCTTGCGCCAGGGCCTGATAGAACCGATTCACGCCATCATCCCAGCTAAATTTCTGTTTCAGCGCATCCATCATAGAGGCATACAAGACAAAATCAAGCCCGCCCGGCTGGTTCGATTTGAACGGAAAATCAATTTTGTTTCGGGTATAATACGCCTGATCGACCACGTTGTTTACCCATGATTCGCCAAAGATGTGAATCTTCGGATATTCATTCAGCAGAGCCTAATTGCAACGGTTCATAAAGGGCTGATCATTATACATATACGTATCCACACGCCAGGCATCTACGCCAAAGTTTTCGACCGACCAGATAGCATACTGAATCAGGAAATTGGCTACATAGGGATTACTCTGGTTCAGGTCGGGCAGGAATGGCACAAACCAGCCATCGAGTGTAACCCGACGGTCGCTTTCGGCCCCGTGTGGATCGGTGATGGGTTGGTATTTATACGATGTATTGGTGTAGGTTGGCCACTGATGGAGCCAATCCTTACTGGGCATATCCTTAATAAACCAGTGGTTGATACCCGCGTGATTATATACCGCATCCTGCACTACTTTCAGGCCCGCACCGTGTGCTTTTTTAACGAATGACTTATAAGCCTCATTACCGCCAAGTCGCTTATCCACAGCGTAATGGTCCGTAAACCCATAACCGTGATAAGCCGACCGCATCACCCCGCCCTCGTTGGTAAGCGGCTGGTTATTCTCCAATACAGGCGTAAGCCAAATGGCCGTTGCACCAAGGTCTTTCACGTAATCGAGGTGCTGTTCACCCCCAGCCAAATCGCCCCCATGCCGGTAAAACGGGTTGGCACGGTCGGCGTTGGGATCGGCCATATCCGCGAATTTATCGTTCGTTGGGTCGCCATTGGCAAAGCGGTCGGGTATGGCCAGATAAATAAAGTCGGCTGATGTAACGCCCTGTCCTTTTGGGGACTTATCGCGGACTTTCAGGTCAAACGGCTGCGTAAGTGTCTGGCTCCCGCGCTTTCCTGTTAGTTGAACCGTTCCAGCTTTGGCCGTAGGCGCGATAACCAAATCCAGAAATGCGTAGTTGGGATTTTCGACTGTATGCGCCTTCACCAGTTTCACTCCTGCATAATTGATCGTATACGTCAGCGTACCGGCGTTGGGCCCGTATACTAATAATTGCACCTTTGGGTCTTTCATTCCGACCCACCAATTTGTGGGATTAATGCGCTGAATCTGTGCACTTTGTGCCAGAGTCGGCGGTGTAATTATTACTAGTAAGATGAATAGTGTAAAAATGATTCTTTTCATAGGTTGGTCAGACATAAACGTAGCAAGTTCTGAATCAGGCTTAAAATAATGCAACAATAACGCAAAAATAACCCAACATTATCGCCAAAAAAGGTCATAGTTTTGCGTTTATCGACCTGACAGGTCACCGTACACGAACAAACCTGACCATATGCATACCACGTCCGTTGTGCCAGTGATGGATAAACTGATTATCTATCAGATTTTTACGCGTCTGTTTAGCAATCAGACAACCACGAATCATCTGAATGGAACCTACGCCCAGAATGGTGTCGGCAAATTCAATGCTATCAACGACGTGGCCCTGCAAGCCATCCGGCAGTTTGGCGTTTCGCATATTTGGTTTACGGGTATTATTGAACACGCTACTCAGACCGACTATTCGGCCAGTGGTATCAAACCCGACGATCCTGCTGTAGTGAAAGGTCGTGCCGGATCGCCCTATGCCGTTAAAGACTATTATGATGTTGACCCCGATCTGGCCGTAAGTGTGCCCGATCGAATGGCCGAGTTCGACGCGCTTGTGCAGCGTACGCATGCGCACAACCTGAAGGTTATCATTGATTTTGTGCCCAATCACGTAGCCCGGCAGTATGGGTCGGATGTCAAACCGGCGGGTATTGCTAACCTGGGCGAAAACGATGACACAACAATAGCATTTTCATCGAACAACAATTTTTACTACCTGCCGGGGCAAACATTTGTAGCGCCCGAACGTCGTCTCACTGATCAGCAACAGGCAAATACCAGTATTAAACTACATGAGTTTCCAGCCAAAGTCACCGGCAGCGGCTCCATTACGGCCACGCCCGATATTAACGACTGGTATGAAACAGTAAAGCTCAACTACGGTATCAATATTTTCGACGGGAGCCACCACTTCGACCCAATTCCGGCTACCTGGCATCAGATGCTTGACATTTTGCTATTCTGGGCCGACAAAGGAATAGATGGCTTCCGGTGCGACATGGCTCACCTGATACCAGTCGAGTTCTGGCAATGGGCCATTAGTCGGGTCAAACAACGGTATCCCCGCCAGATTTTTATCGCCGAAATTTACGACCCAGGTTTGTATCGGCCATTTATTTTCGAAGGTGGTTTCGATTACCTATACGATAAAGTGGGGCTATATGATTCCGTTCGGCGCTTGATGGAAGGCCACGGCTCCTGCTATGATATTACACGCGTATGGCAGCAGGAATCCGGCGATTTCGCCCAGCACATGCTCCGGTTTCTGGAAACCCACGATGAACAGCGTATTGCATCGCGCTTCTTCGCCAATGATCCGTGGGCTGCGGTACCGGCCATGACCTTAACGGCCACCATGCATACCGGGCCGGTTTTGCTTTATTTCGGGCAGGAAGTAGGCGTTCGGGCAGAGGGTGCCGAAGGGTTCAGTGGCGACGATGGCCGAACCACGATATTTGATTACTGGGGATTAACCGAATGGCAGGGCTGGCTCAGCCAGGGCCGCTACGATGGCGCCGATCTGACCGATGATCAGCGTAAGCTGAGGGCCTTCTATCAGCAGTTGAATTACCTCGTCAGCGGTTCCGACGCTATTCAAAACGGGTATTTCTATGACCTGCAATACGCCAATGACAATGGCCAAAGCGCGGACTACGACGCCCATCAGCTATATAGTTATCTGCGCTATAGTGAACGCCAGAAATTACTCATTGTCTGCAATTTCTCTCAGCAAAACACCTACGACACGATCATCAATATTCCGCAGAACGCGTTCGACACGATGTCGCTTAACTCGGATCAAACCTTCCAGTTAAGTGACATTTTCCTTACCAACGCGACAGTAGAGGCTGTTGGACGGACCGGAATACCCTTATGGTTGCCCCCTCTCAGTGTTCGGGTGCTGGAAATTAAATCGTAGATTTGTAGTACTTTTCGGGCCTTGCTTCGCCAATAGGCTATGCACGAAAGTACCTACCTATCTATGACGAAATTGTTTGCGGTACTTTTCCTACTGCTGTTATCACCAGTTGTGCAGGCGCAGGATAGTATATCCAGTGATCTGCATTCGTTAACATTTGTGAGTGGTAAAACACCTGCCGAGACAGCCGTTAACATCGGCAGGCAGTTTCTGGGCAAGCCCTACATTGCGCATACCCTCGACCAAAACCCGACGGAAAAACTCGTTGTCAATCTTCGCGAGTTTGACTGCACGACCTATCTGGAAACGGTACTGGCTCTTACGCTAGCCTGGCAAGATACCGCCGACAAACCGAACCCGGTTTTGGCCGAACAGACGTTCCGAAACTACATGACCAGACTCCGCTACCGCAATGGCCGGATTGATGGCTATGCCAGTCGCTTACACTATTTCTCGGACTGGCTTCGCGATAATGAACGTAAAGGACTTGTTGCCGATGTAAGTAACGAACTGCCCGGCAGTCTCACGGTCGCTAAGCCAATTTCGTATATGACTACGGCGACGTACAAATACCCGCACCTAAGCGACCCGGCGACGTTCAAACAAGTTGCCCTGACCGAAGCCTCACTGAGCCATCAGTCGTTTTCGTTTATCCCCGCAAAAAATATTCGGCAAGCAGAAGCTCAATTGCAGGAAGGCGACATAGTGATGATGATAGCGTCCCGGCCCGGCTTGGATATGAAGCATGTTGGGCTGGCCGTACGGCAACCCAACGGCCGGATGCACCTT
>JANXVQ010000403.1 GCA_025351545.1 Spirosoma sp. | reverse complement strand
TGCTTATAGAGCAGCATCCGACGGATAATCCGCCGACGGATGGTGGCTATCTTGTAATGACTAAAATCGACACCAACTATTTTTCTGATGAACTGAATAATCGTCTTCAGATCTTCATCGGTCGTGCCGACCTCCTGCTGCGATTCGACAAGGACTGTTTGTTGAAAAATGTCGATTTTCTGGCTTAACCGCTCAATTTCATTAGCAATCTCGGTTGGAGATAATATGAGATCGACTACGCCCTCGGCAATGGCCGATCTGGGCATACTCTGGTATTTGGCCGATGCGTCCTGCACGAAGGTGATGCCACCCGCCACCTTAATGGCTTTCAATCCCAATGTGCCATCGCCGTCCATGCCCGACAGTACCACGCCAATAGCGCCATCTTGCTGGTGTTGGGCCAGGGAGATAAAAAACTGGTCGATGGGCATGTGAAGGGCGGGAGCCGGCCGACGCTGTACCAGTATGAGCATCCTGTCCACAATTTCCATGTCCTTGTCTGCCGGAATAACATAGAAATGATTGGCTTCAACGGGTAGCATGTGCTGAGCCTCTATAACGGGCATGGTTGTTAACCGACTCAGGATACTGACGAGTTGACTTTCGTGGTTCGGGCTGAGGTGCTGGATATAGACAAAAGCCAGTCCTGTGGTAGGCGACAGGCTTTTTAGCAGCTCAGTAATAGCTTCAATTCCACCCGCCGATGCGCCAATTGCAACAATAGGAACAGAGGCTTTTTTAGGCTGGGTATCAGCAGAAGAAATTATTTTTTTGCCCATCGGCGAGTACATGTAAAATAAACTAATTCAAATACCAGTCGTTACGTATTATTGACTTAACGAATATCTAAAGTGTCAGGCATTAAAGCTACGGCGATTTGATTAAAATCGAAGAGGATAGATATGGCAAAACGTGATATTATTGTTATCGGCTCATCGGCGGGCGGTGTACTGGCGCTACAGGAGTTGGTTGCTTCGCTACCTGTTGGTTTTAAAGTACCTATTTTTATTGTCCAGCACATACCGCCTACATCGACCAGCATGATGCCGCAAATTCTTAGCCGGGTCGGCTTGTTGAAAGCGGTACATCCCAGGGATGGTGACCCCATAGAGGAAGGGCACATTTATCTGGCACCGCCCGATCACCACATGCTTGTGGAAAGGGATCGTATCCTGATTAAAAAAGGGCCAAAAGAGAATCGGTTTCGCCCTTCCATCGACGCCTTATTTCGTTCGGCTGCTTACAATTACGGATCTCGTGTTATTGGTATCGTATTAACGGGGCTGCTCGACGATGGCACCTCGGGTATGTGGTCGGTAAAACGGCTGGGCGGCCTGGGTATTGTTCAACAGCCACAGGATGCCGCTTATCCGAGCATGCCTGCCAGTGTGCTGGAATATGTTGATGTTGACTATGTTAGCCCATTGGCCCTTTGCTTTGCCAGCTGACTCAGGAACAAGTTTCTCTAACTCCCGAAATACCAATGGATGAATTGGATCGACTTAAACTGGAGGTTAGCATTGCAGCGCAGGGCGATGGATTTAATATGGGCATTCTGCAAATGGGGCAATTGTCGCCCCTGACCTGCCCGGAATGTAACGGCGTTTTGGTCCGCTTCGATGAGGGTCGTATAATTCGATACCGGTGTCATACGGGTCATGCTTTTACGGCCAGTGCTTTGTTGTCGGAGGTAACCAAGTCTGTCGAAGATTCGCTGTGGAAAACGTTACGCGGCCTCGAAGAAACCATAATGCTACTCGAACAGAGTAATAAGTACTTCACTGATACTGGCAATACCGCAGTGGCTGATCAGTTTTCGAAAAAAAGCAAGGAAACCCGAGAACTGGCTCAATCCATTCGTGAGCTTACATTTTTTAAACAGGAGCAACTTAGCGAAGAAGGTCTGGTTGAAAAAGCTGTAGAGGAATAGCGATAAGAGCTTTTAAACACAGATGTTGCGGAACACCGGGTTAAAACCTGGCGCTATGCATAACATCAGTCAATACAACAATACTTATTTAGGGAAGTAAATTAAAAAAGTGGCGCCCTCACTGGGCCTGCTACGAGCGGTAAGAATCCCTCCGTGCGTTTCCACTATTTTACATTGAGCATGTTACATTAGTTGCCCACCAGGGAAGGGGGTTGTTGGCGACAATATTTATAGTCTATTATGTCCAATTAGAATTGATTTGTCAAATAACATAATGACAAACTATTGATTTGTATATATATAATTGGTATATTAAAGTGCAAGCTTGTGGCTAAATTATACCGTTTAGTCAATCTTCCTGCAAGAAATTCATTGTTTATTAACTTTGTTGCGAAGAAGTAAATACGAGTAACCTGATCTATATATTTTACCTGTTTTAAGCGATCATGACGAGTGCTAAGTTCAGTCAGTTATTCGATGCGTATCGGCAACAGGCCATCGAAACAAATGTTGCTTTGCTTAATGTAAACCCAACCGATAGTACCCCAACCTGGTTACAACTTCTTCAACGACACGTTCGGGAATGGAAGCAGCATTATGGGTCTGAAAACCAAGCTATTGAGCAGATTAAGCAAAACTATCAGCGTATTTGCCAGCAAGCAGATGTACTGGGTGTTGCGAAAATAAAGGCTATCCGGGTTAAGGAAGACCGGGAATCCCAAGAGGTTAGACTGGCATTTCAGGAAAAACGGGATTTAATATGGGCACGCCAGCAACAGGAAATAGCTACAGGCAGAATTTCGGTGTAGCTTAAATTATCGTTAAACTGCCGATGACAAGCCGTTATAAAAACCATTTTTGTCTTCACTACTCCAGCCAGGGAAAACAGTCTCAGCTACAGTAACAGCGGGTAACGCAATGGCACATAAAACAGATCACAGCTTTTTTGTGGTTACTATACGCCGTTACCTTACTATATAAGCAGTAAGTCAACAATACTATTGAGAAAAGGTAACATTATTTATTAGTCAAATTATTTATTAGAGTTACGGTGAGTATATACAGTCGGAGTCCACTAGGCTCCGGCTGTTTTTGTAACCGGCCCACTCCCTCACTACTCCAAACATTATCATTCGGAATTAGTAAGATAGAACTACATATTTATTCGACACAATATACTTTATCACTTGTTCTATGCCTTATTTACCTAAATCCCTGCGAAACTCTGTTAGCATGACTCACTTAACCGGTGCTGGTAATTATTCCTGGCTTCATTATAGCGACGGACGAAAAGAAGTATTTTCCGGAACGTTATCTTTCTATGAGCAAAGCCTGCCCGAATTTATCCGAATTCATAAAACAGCGTTGATAAATCCAAGGTTTATAAGTGGTTTTGAGTTGCCGGACAACAAAAAAAATGGATTCGTAGTCTTAAAAGGAGGTATCGTTTTGCCAATCAGTCGAAGAAGAACACTAGCTGTTGAGTCTATCTCTCTCCATAATTTTTCCGTGTTAGAGCCAGGTAAAACAGCCTTCAACACCGACCAGCCTATACCAATATCCAGCGGTTGCTTACCCCCGACACGTTGTCAGGTCAAAACGGACGTAACCAACGGTGGTGCGATATATTCCACTGAAGCTGTTAATTAAAACCCCGCTTCGGGTATACAAAAACAATGCCGGATCTAAGCTTTATTCTTTAAACGTCAATAAAGTAAGGAAGCCACATATCAGTTTCTCCTGCTGACTTGACCAACAGCCACCTGGCCGCCAGTTGATATTAATTTATTCAGAATCTACTTTCGGAAGGTAGTAATAGTCTCTTTGTATATTCTCACGCCCGGTATTTCTCGTAATCCGCTGGCAATGGCGGTCTTAATAGCTCCCTCGTCAATTACCCGGTATTCATTTGGTATCTGATTTGAATTAACGACTTCACTATGTTCTAAGGCGAGTCGGCAAAAGCTATACGCGACGGGTCTCACAAACCGAACATCAGATATAAATCATCGATGTGATAGAAAAGCCGGAGCCATAACCTTGATCATGGTTAACACGACTCAGCTTAGTTTACGCGCGTATTTGCTGTCAGGTTTATCCCGATTACGTTCGTTAGCGAGTAGTTGTAGATTGGCAAAAACATGTCTGCCACTTCTTTCAGCCGTCTATCCAGGCGGTAAAGATCACTTGCCGGTTTAGTAAATTCTATACTTACAGTATCTACTTGTGCCCGTTTGGTAAATACAAATTGAAAACTTGGGACGTTTATTAGTATTCATATTTTACGATAATGACAATAAACTGCTCCCGGTTAATGGTTTTTTTTAACGCTAATATGTCTATTAGTTACTCTCTGTGATGCTTCAACGGTTTGATCATGAGCTGTTTACTGAAAATTAAATAGATCATTATGCCAATGCATTAAAGCTGGTTTGCTATGTTTGTTGTGTATTACGCTATATGACCGATTAATAAGTGAATTATGTTTGCGCTTGGTAGCCCCATAGATTCACATTTACTTTGTCTCAAGTTTTAAAAATTTAAATCAATTGAATCAGATGAAAAAAATCCACTTTACTATTTTACTAGTTCTTGGTCTACTAGCCGGAACCCAATCGTTTGCCCAAATGGCAATTGACAAAGGCACGAAACTTATCAACCTCGGTATTGGCGTAGGTGGCTACTCCAGTGCTGGCGGTATTGCCTTCGGTGGATCAGCCGATTTCGGCGTTGCTCCAAATATTACAGTTGGTGGTCAGGTCGCCTACCGTAGTTTCAATTATGGCTATAGTGGCTTTAATGATAAAATCAATTATCTATATTTCGCAGTTCGTGGTTCATATCACTTTAATCAAATCCTAAACCTAAGTACCGATAAAGCGGATCTTTATGCCGGTATTGGCTTAGGTTATGAAAGTGTTTCTTATAGCAACAGCATTTATAGCGGCAGTGCCTTTGGTAGTGGCATTTTTGTGCCAATTCACCTTGGCGGTCGTTACTTTTTCAGTGAGAAAGTAGGTGGCTTTGCTGAATTAGGTAGCGGTATTGCTCCATTAATGCTGGGTATCACGTTCAAACTGTAAGCGCAGCTGACTAACGCTACTGCAAAAGTGCCTATCTGATTATCAGATAGGCACTTTTGCATTACATACAATATCGGCTACAAGTTGGGCGGTATTGTTTACTTTTGGGGCTTATTTTAGTCCCACCCGATGAAACTTGTATTTCTTCTGCTTGTTAGTAGCCTTCTTTTTCCATCACCCCAAACCATCGAACGTCTGTCGGCCACTATTACAACACGGCAAGTGCAACAAGGCAAATCGGTTACTGTTCGGGGCGAAGTATTTTATCAGCAAAATGGCAATATGGTAACTCACTTTACTTTTCCGCGTGAAGTAGTTATACTAGCCAATAAACTCGGCGAAACCCGGATCTACGACCCCCGCCAGAATGCCGTAATTCGCTATCAAAGCGAAGCCTTCAGTACACAGACTACCCAATTGGCTTTCTTCCTCAACGGCACTACATCCGACATGGGGCTGACTCAGCTTGGGTTTGTACAGGATAAAACCACCAGTGCCAGTAAACTGCTAATTACAGAGTGGCGACTCAAAACGCCGGATAAAAAAGCCGCAATTCAACGGGTAAAAATTGTTTACGATCGGGCCAATCCAATTTATATGCACTACACCGACGGAACAGGAAAAATTATCAGGAAGGTATTCTATTATAGTTACCAGTCCATAGATGGTCGGCCGTTTCCGGCTACAACCACCGAAATCGTTTATCAGGACCGGGATTCGACCGTATCTAAAAATGTCTACGCTGATTTCCGGCTAAACCGAGAGGCCACCAGTTATTATTTCGATTACACGATTCCGGCCAATGCTAAAATCAGCCAATGAAACGGAGGTTGATAGGGTTGGTAGTTGCTTTAGGGGTAGCTGCCAGCGCTGGGGCGCAAGTTCCGGTATCGGATCGACAATTGCTGGCTGATCGTGATTTTCAGAATAATGCAGCTTTTTTACAGTACCACCGACCCGGCAACTCTGACCGGGTCGTACACTATCGTCAGCAAAGTTGGCTGGCTCAATATAATCCTCTTTCGCTGGTCATAAAAGGTGCATTGCTTGGTTATCAACGGCTTATGTCACAGCAATTGGCCCGCAGTTGCCCTTATCAGATCACTTGCTCTAATTTTAGCAAACAGGCTATCGAACAGTACGGCATTGTGAAGGGCGTATTTTTAAGTGCAGACCGTATAATGCGCTGTAATCGGATCGGTCTCCTAGACGTTCCTGCTATGGACATTAGCCCTGTTGATGGCACCATAATTGATTCACTGAGCCGCTATTAATGACAGATTTTCGCCGTTGGTTGCTGCTATTCATTGTCGGTTTTCTGACTATACCAGCTCATTGCCAAACCACTACATTTAGCCGTGAATGGCAATTTGCCCGTTACCTGGCAGACAAAGAAGCTACCGATGAGGCTATGTCTGTTTTACAGGCATTCGACAAACAGTTGCTCACAGTTTCGCAACGGGACTCACTGGCCTATTTGACTGGCTGGCTGGCTTATGGTGCCAAGTCGCTGGGCGAGGCTAGTGATCATTTGCTGAGGGTGTCGAAAGCATCTCCCTTTTATACCAAATCCCAGTATTTTGGCGCCTACTGTCTGGCTTTTCAACACAAGCGTGATTCGGCCGGAGCGGTTATGCAACACTTGCCTGCGCCTGACTCGACCCTGCTTGAACTGCGGGCGTTTGAACGGGCCGGACTAGCCTTGTTACAGCGTCAGTACGGACTTTATGATACTCTCCGCCAGCAGTTTAGCTATTCGTCATATGCATTGAGTGCCGAAGAAAAACGTATGGACATTTACTGGCAGGGTCTACGGGCGCAAAAACACCGGTCACCGGCGTTGGCGGGATTACTGAGTGCTGCCGTTCCTGGTTTGGGTAAACTATATGCCGGAAAAACGAAACAGGGTATTGCCGCCTTTTTGCCTGTGCTAACGATGGGTTTACTGGCGTGGGAAGGTTACCGGAAAGATGGCCCTGCAAGTCTGCGATTTCTGGGTTTTGGATCGCTCTTTACGGTATTTTATATCGGTAATATTTGGGGGAGTACGCTGGCCGTAAAAGTCCGGCGTGATGAGTTTAACCGAGGTTATGACAACAAAATTTTATTTGATATGCATATTCCTCTGCGGAATCTGCTCAATCGCTAAGGCGCAATTACCACTCTCTACAGCCGATTCACTGGTTGCTTCGGGTCAATTTCTGGCTGCCCGCGTTGCCTATGAGCGAGTGCTGTTTACATCGGCTGAGCCTATCATACGCTTTTCGGCGGCTGTTGGTAAAGCCCGATGTCTGAAACAACAGGGTTTGTATGCTTCTGCCGTAACGTTCCTGAATAGCCAGATCCAAACCGACTATGCAGACAGTTTGTTATACCCTCTGCGGCAAGAGCAAATTTTGTGTGCCTACCTTGCCGGGCAGTTTGAAAACACATTATCGCTGCTGGAACGGTTGCCTTATCTGCATCCTGGTATGTCGGCAACCCCTTTGCTGATAGCTGTTCGGGTGTTGTCTTTGAATGAACTGAAGCGCTGGTCTGAAGCAGCAGTCGCTTATCGTGAACTGGCAGCACACATACAGGCTGACAGTGTCAACTTGAATCCATATCAACAACTTCCCCGGCTGAAAAGCGAAAAGAAAGCCCAATGGCTTTCAACGTTTATTCCGGGTGCCGGGCAACTCTACGCGGGTAAGCCTGGTGAGGCTGCACTGAGTATACTGGTTCAATCGGCGGGTTTGTATTTTGGCGTTCTAAGTTATTTACAAGGCTATTATTTATCGGCCTGGGGAATTGGCGCCGGCCTTTTTGGCTCGTTTCATGCGGGCGGAGTGCGACGCGCGGAGGTACTGGTGCAAGAACTTAATCACAAACGGGCAGCTATGTTTAATGCCAGGGCTCGACAGAAGATACTGGAAATGATAAAATAGATGGCGTACCAAGCAAATAGCCCGGATACACACATATGTGTCCGGGCTATTTGCTTGGTAAAAATGGGTCAGTTATTTAGACCACATAAAGAATTTTGTATTGTCAACGTATGGAGAGATATTATCGCTATGCATAATCAACACGATAAAGTCAACCAAAGGTACGATGCCGAAAATACCGCCACAGGTCAGGATATAGCCAACCCAGGTAAATGTTTTCGTTCCCAGATATAGCCGGTGAATACCCAGGCCGCCAAGGAAAAAGTTTAGCAAAATAGCCGGAACGAATTCTTTTGTGCTGGCTTTCACACCAGCAGTGCCAGTCAAACCAGCCGTTACCTGTTGGCTCTGAAATAAATCTGTGCTAACAGCAGCAAGGCTAACATCTTCGCTCTGAGCGATGAGTTGTTCAACCTGCTGATCATTGATTACATAAGCATCTGCCGAAACATCAGCAGCGCGAACAGTTAGAGTCGCTACGGCGAGTAAAGAAAATAGAAGTAATTTTTTCATGGAAATTGTAGTACAAGAATGATTAGGAGCCAAAACTAACGCTAATTAGATGACATTAAATAATTTAAGTCAAAAAGCCCTCAATACATACCTGTTTGTATGTATTGAGGGCTTTTTGACTAGGTCTGTGTTATTTGCTTGCTATTTCCTTTAAACTTGTTATGCCCATGTTCCAGAGGATAAACGAGTATATGTCGGCGGCCGTTTCTATGTTTTTCTTCGTGTTGCTGGCACCGTGCCCTGAGTTGGTATCAATCCGAATCAGTACGGGATTCTTTCC
>JANXVQ010000387.1 GCA_025351545.1 Spirosoma sp. | reverse complement strand
TTCTATTTACCATAATTCAGCAAACGCACCGGCGGTTTTTCGGGAGGTAAAAACGCCGTTAGCGTATACCGACATTAGCAAGCGAATCAATGATTTTAAGCGACAACCACTCCTGGTCAACGCACAATCGTTTAACGGGCCGTGTCTGGTCAAAGCCGATGTAAATGGCGACGGTCGCGAGGATGTGTACGCGGGCGGCAGCAGTGGCCAGCCGGGTGTCTTGTTTATCCAACAAACATCCGGAGCGTTCAGTCGGAAGGCGCAACCGGCTTTTGACGCTGACAAACTAAGTAATGATGCCGATGCCGCTTTCTTCGATGCCAACGCTGACGGTTTTCCCGACCTTTATGTGTGCAGTGGCGGTTACGACGATTTTTTACCCGATGACCCGCGCTTACAGGACCGGCTGTATCTGAACGATGGGAATGGCAATTTTAGCAAAAGTCCCAACGCATTACCCCCCATGAATACCAGTTCGGGTTGTGTGCGGGTGGCCGATGTTAACGGCGATGGTCGCCCCGATTTATTCGTCGGTGGTCGCGTTGTGCCGGGGCGCTATCCCGAAACGCCCCGAAGTTATCTGCTTATCAATGCGGGAAAAGGACCGGACGGCTATCCGAAGTTTACTGATCAAACAGCCCGGTTAGCGCCCATGTTATCCACGCTGGGTATGGTAACCGATGCGGCCTGGATTGATCTCAACGCCGATAAGAAAGCTGAATTGGTTGTGGTAGGCGAGTGGATGCCTATAACCGTACTGGGTTTACCTACGGGTGGACACGGCCAGCTAACCGACCAGACGAAAACGTATTTTGCGAAAGAGTATCGGGGCTGGTGGAATAAACTACTGGTCGATGATTTCAACGGCGACGGTCGGCCTGATCTGGTCGTTGGTAATCAGGGTCTTAACACCCAATGCCGGGCCAGCGACAAAGAACCCGCCGAGTTGATTTATAAAGACTTCGATAACAACGGTAAAATCGATCCTATTCTGTGTCTTTATGTACAGGGAAAATCGTATCCCCACGCCACCCGAGATGAGCTACTCGATCAGCTTGGTATGCTGCGTCACCGATTCACCAATTACGACAGCTATTCAAATGCTACGCTGGCCGATGTGTTTACTGAAGCGGAGTTGACCGGCGCTAATAAGTTGACCGCAAATCAATTGACGACGACCTGTTTTGTCAGTAGCCCTGACGGGAAACTGGTTGAGAAGCCGCTTCCATTAGCCGCGCAACTTGCGCCTATATTTACCCTGACCACGTTAGATTTTGACCATGATGGCCATAAAGACCTTTTACTCTGTGGCAACACAATGCAGGCCCGCCTGCGCTTTGGCCGGTCGGATGCGAATTCCGGTTTATTGCTGCGGGGCGACGGACGGGGCAATTTCTTGGTGATGTCACAACCGCAGTCAGGCTTTAAACTGGTGGGCGACGTGCGGGCCGTGTTGCCGATTGGGAATACGTTGCTATTCGGTATTAACCAACAGGCCGTGCGAGCTTATCAACAAAAGTAGCCTGGTATGATCACGATAATTTCAGTCTATGAAAATGGCCTGATCGGTAGCGCCGAACAGTGGGCAGAACCGCCATTGGGAGGAATACTCGTGACTGATACAGTTTTTCAGGCACTGCGCCAATTCGTGTTTGAAAACGAAAATGCAGATGGACTATTCACCTTTGCCGTACAAAAAGGTCGTGCGTTTATTCGCATCCGCAACTACGTCGGTTTATTACCGCTGGACAACCGCACACAACTCGAAATTCTGCCGAAAATCGAGCATGGAGAGCAGGCCAAACCGTTGCTTCTCACCATGCTTAGGCACCTGCGTCACAGCCCGTTTCGAACGTTACCCGCAGCCCATACCCGTGCTATCCAACTACCTCTGTGGGAAGTTTTCATTACGGCTTTTCTCGATACGGTGGAGCCCTTGGTTCGTCAGGGCGTTCAGCACGCGTATGTTGCTCTTGACCGAAACGAGCGCTTCTGGAAAGGTAAATTTCAGGCGGCTCGCCAGCAACGGGAAAATGCCCAACATCCTGAACGCTTAGCTGTTTTGTATGATGCCCGAACGGTTGATGTGCCTCCCAACCGAATTCTTAAAACAGCCCTTGTATACTTGTCGGGCCAAACAGCGAGCCTGTCAACCCAGCGTCGAATGGAACAATTGCTGTCAGCTTTAGACGACGTACCCGTCACGGAATCGTTACCCGGTGATATGAAGGCAATCCAGCAGGCAGGGCGCTTGTTTATACGCTACGGATCGGCTTTGCTTTGGGCCGAAGCGCTGCTTAAAGGACGTGGTTTTGGTATTAAATCGGGCCAGACGTCCAGCTTGTCGCTGTTGTTTCCAATGGAGCGGGTTTTTGAAGATTACGTTGCACATGGCATACGCATTTACTGGCCCAATACCGACGAGGTGCGGGTGCAGGAATCGTCAGCACATTTGGTCGATGAACATGTGGGAGCGCCTAAATTCAAACTTCGACCAGACATCGTAATTCGGCATAACGACCGGACCTTTGTGCTGGATACGAAATGGAAACAAATAAACGGGCCAGAGTTGGGCGCGACCCCAGGCACGGGCAACTACGGTATTGAGCAGGCAGATATGTATCAGCTTTATGCATATGGTAAAAAATATGCTGCCGACGACCTATTTTTGATTTATCCGGCCAATACAACCTTTCGTCAGCCGTTGGCCGTGTTTGACTACGACGCCACGACTCGCCTGCATGTTGTTCCGTTCGATGTGGCCAATTCGCTGGCGAATGAAGTAGAAAAATTAGCTGCCTACGCTTTGTCGTTCAGAGAATAGTTAACCTACCACCGTATCTATGCCCCTTATTCTAACCTTAATCGGTATTCTGACGCTTGTTTTATTAGTTGCCTTTGTTCGCCTGGATACCTTTATTTCGTTTGTTATCGTGTCGCTCGGCATTGGCCTGGCGTCTGGTATGAATGTGGTGGCCGTTGGTAAATCAATTCAAACGGGCATTGGCGGCACCCTTGGCGAACTGGTCTTGATTATCGGTTTCGGGGCTATGCTGGGGCGATTAGTAGCCGAAAGTGGGGCCGCCCGGCGCATCACTGATGTGCTGATTGGCTGGTTCGGTATCAAAAATATCCGCTGGGGACTGGCCCTGGCGGGCTTTGTAATCGGTATCCCGCTGT
>JANXVQ010000383.1 GCA_025351545.1 Spirosoma sp. | reverse complement strand
TTTACGATCAAGCCATTTAGTTATGGTGACTGGAAAATGTACTTAAGCAATCTACGGGCGTATTGGCATGATACGGTTACCCTCCTGGATGTACGTCATTATAAAGAAGAGTAGTGATAAGAGATTCGTTTGAGAGTTGTAATTGATAGAATTAACCATCAACTAAAAATTACCAGGATTATACTCTGCTAATCAATAGCTTCGCTTACTATCTATCTTAAAAAATAGTATCAGCTATTTCATGAAACTCCCTTTTCTCGTCTTCATCCTGATATTGAGTAATGCAGCAAATGCTCAACGCATTGTTTCCGATTCAATAGGCCAACTTAATTCGCTTCCTGAATCCAGGTTAACAGACGCCGGTTTTCGCCAAAGTGTCGTAAAAATCAACCCCCTAAGTTTATTAATTGGCCACTTATCGGCTTCCTACGAACGCGTCCTGACTGATAGTCTATCTATTGTAATAGGCTATGGAATGGGAAGTACTCGATGGAATTTCGGCACGCAATTATATGAGGGTGGGTGTACCTATCAGCGCGTTACTCTGGAGGCCCGGTATTATTGGAAAGGCAATGTAACTGGATTTTATGTGGGCCCTTATCTGCGATTTTCCCGACTCACAGAGAGTTACTTTGTGCTCGACACACAAGGTAAAAGTATCCCAAACAGTGATGGCACTCGACAAACGGCTACTCATTTGGCCGGAATATGGATACCAGGAATACAAGTAGGCCGACAAATTCAGAAAAAACGATTCTGTCTGGATGGATTTGTAGGTTTTCAGCTTCAGCTTGTCGACGGTACGCTGACTAGGAGCAATCAATTTGTAGAAGCCATGACTAGTCTTTTCATGCTGCGTGCTGGCTTAAACATTGGCTTTGCTTTTTAAATTTACCTTCTGCCAATATCGATTAATCACCAAATCCAAATACACTGTATGATTGAATCAACTATTTATTACCGTTCATTTACCTGTTTCGACCCAAAGCAAACGCAGAAACAGGACGAATTGCTCAAGAATTATGGCTTGAGGCTCCTGTAAAGCCATTTAAATTAAAATACCACGCGTCAAACCAAAGAAAGCCGGTATAATTGACGTTTATAGGAGTGAAATTCCTCCCTAAATAGTCCATACATGGCAAATCAGCCCGGTGGTTGGCTCGGCAAATTAAGTAACTTGATTATACCGTCTAACCAAACCGAAACTATACCGGTTTCTACCGTTACCAACAAACGCATTCTGGACGAACTTGTTGCCAGTTTCGAGGACTCCATACAACGGGAATCTGTTGGGACGAGTATGCTGTTCAACGCGCATTTTTTGATTATTCTGCATCCCGATACCTACGAAGATCGCCAGAATGCATTCCCCGTAGTGGTTAATGAGGCCGTTCAGGCGTTTAAGGCAGTCATCGAATCCCACAAGAGCGAATACGGACGTGTGTCGCCGGTGGCGTCGGGTTGGTTTTTTAAATTTGGCGCAGGCCACGAATTCGGCGGAGAAACGATTGCCCAAACGGATGTGAAAGTAATTGGCGCGCTAACGGGCATTTTGCCCGGTAATTCGCAGGCCAATGCATCCGAGAAAATGAACATTACGCGACGGGTTAAACAAACAAATCGCTACGAAAAAGTAGACGTTGATTTAAGTACATTTCAACACATTGATTTCCGCGAACCGGGCGCTTTCGTGGTGAAGTTCAATTTTGATTCGCGGGTAAATACAGCCGGGCAAACACCGATTTCCGGGGCTACCCGGGTTGCTCCATCAGCATTGCCCCGTAGTCTAAATGCAGGATTGGCACAAATCAACTACTATATTGCAGAGTTGAACAAAGAGGACACCTACCTGATGAGAGACCGGGAAATTATAGTCGCCCGCAAAGAAACCGACAATCAGCATTTCCCTAATTATTTGCTTCTTGAGTCGGCTTATGTCTCCAATCCACACGCCCGGATTCGATACAACGATGCCAGCCACTCATTTCAAATAGCCTCCTTCAGTCGTAACGAAACCCGCGTTAATGAGCAACTCATTCCGCGTAGTGAACCGGCTAGTCCGCAATGGTTTGACCTGCCTGAGAAAGCCCAGATTTTACTCAACAGCATGGTAACGCTCAACTTTCAAAGCAACTCATAAGACCATGATTGACTTTCTGCTTGTTCTGCTGCTATTCCTGTTTGTGCTTTTTTTGGTGGTCAGGCATTTTCAGGATTTACCCCGATAACCGTAAACCATCCGTTATTTGAGTGGTTAATTTATACTAGCATATGATTTAAGAATCTCTTGATCTTCAAGAGGTTGGGCATTCTTTTAGACAGTTCTCATTTTATCCTTTTTGAATGAATCTATTACTGATCGCCGGGAATACCGACGTCGGCCAACGACGCAAAGACAACCAGGATACGTTTATCTGCACACGGATCTGGTCGGAGTCGAGCGCGTTGCTGGTCGTCATTGATGGCGTAGGCGGGTATGCCGGGGGCGACCGGGCTGCCGCTATTGCCCGGGAGTCTATGGAACGCTACATGGCCACGCCCAATGGCGACCCACTTTCGATGCTGCGCGAAGCGGTGGTGTTTGCCAATAATCAGATCAATGAACAACGACAGCAGGATCTCCGGCTATCGCAAATGTGCTGCGTACTGACAGCCGCCGTAGCCGATTTGAGTAGCGGGAAATTGTATTTTGTTCATGTGGGCGATACACGTCTGT
>JANXVQ010000271.1 GCA_025351545.1 Spirosoma sp. | reverse complement strand
TTAGAGAAGTATTTAGCCGTAAAATCAAAATCGCTCTTACATCGAAAAAATATCGGCAAATATGACTGTATCCTCTTTAAATAAGGAAATTCTATTCGTTACTGTGGTATTCTTAGGCTTATAAATTAATTCAGTAAAAAGACATAAATTAACATTCTTTTCGTGTAGTAACATATTATTCTTAGCTAGGGTAGATTTTTAATGTACACATATTTATTTTTCGGTAGGCAATAGGGCTACACTTCAACTTTACGTACAGTGCCTCGTTATTAGATTCGCTACATATATACACATACTTGCCAAAAGTGTAACCTTTGCCCCGGTTTTATTGCGGGTGAAATACGGTATTGAAAACCGTAATTTCTCAATTTTTTTATGATGATTGACGAGCCAATGCTCTTATCACCACCTGCCTGTTTTGAATGCTCAACGAATATTTGACAAATTGCCTGCTGTCGGCAGAATGATGTAGAACTGAAGCTACAACCATTAGGACATCGGATGGTAGGTTTAGTATTGTCGAGAAGAACATTACGACGCTTATCTAATTGTCAGAGTAAAAAGAAAAAAGTAGTTAAGTATTATGCTTTTACAAATCCATACCCGCTCCGTTAAAGCGCAACCAGCTTTTGCGCTCCCGGTGGTCAGGCAAAATCTTGTCCACTTCATTCCAGAAAGCCTCTGAATGGGTGTCATACTTCAGATGAGCCAGTTCATGAACGATAATATAATACAGTATCGCAAGGGGGGCCATCATGCACTTCCAATGGAAATTCAGATCACCGGTTAGCGTTGAGCAGGACGCCCAGCGGTGCTGTAAGTCCATCACCCGGATTTGAGCCGTTTCTACGCCCATCTGTCCCTGAAAATGCCGTATCCGTTTGGTGATCCGGAGGACTCTTTTCGCCCAGTAGAAGTCCTTAAATAGCTCCGGCGCTTTTGCTTTATCCGCCCGCTTGAGACAAAAATAGCCCTCTTTCAGGAGCAGCGGAACCGGCTGGTCATCCACGAGTTGCAACCGGTAATTCCGCCCTAAATACAGAAACGTCTCTCCGCTGACGATTTCCCGCAAACTTCGCGGGGCATTCAGCTCCTCCCGTTCGGCGAGGTGTTTATACAACTGAAAGCTTTTACGGGTGACGATTGTGTGAATTTCCGCATCCGTAAAACTCTCCGGCGCAAGAACGCTGATGGTTCCATCCCGCTCCAGGTAAATACTGAGGGTCTTGCGCTGACTGCGCTTGACGGCTTCATCGAGCGGATTGGCGGTAAACTCATTCTGCACTTTGCACTCCACCACCACCAAAGGCAGGCCGTTTACAAACAGCGCGATGTTGGGAATGATGAATCCCTTGCCCATGCCGGGGGTGTCGATGCGAAACTGGTTGATGGCGTTGAACCGATTCTGATCAGCGTGCACAAAGTCAATGAGTTTGACGGGCACCGACTGCTCTCCGGTCAGGTGGTTTTGATCAACGATGAGTTTGTGCTTACCTAGCAGCATCTCCCAAACGGCTTTGTTGGCTTCGATCAGGGGTTTGCGGGTGCGTGGGGTTACTTCCTCATAAATGGCTTCCAACTGGGTGTCTGTCAGCTAGGGTTGCCCCCTTGGGTGATGTTGATGGCATAGACAGCCTCTTTAAAGATGTTCTTTAGCGTGACCTCTTTAAAGCTGCTGCGGTGACTCTTACCAGGATCAGTGGGAATGCCAGCGGGCTGATTGGTCACGGTCCAGCCGAGGTCATGCATTTGGGTCAGAAATGGTTTTTCGGTGTGGAGGTACTCAGACGTGCAAACCAGGAATTAACGAATGCAATATAGTTGATTACCGGTTATTGTTTACGGGCACCCAATGATACTACTTCATATAAAATACGTATCTTTAGCTGTATTTTAGAAAAACACGTATATGGGCAAAGTGAAATTAACCCTGACGGTTGACGAACGGGTGGTGGCCAACGCCAAACTGATGGCCAAACAGCAGCGAAAGTCGCTATCTGAAATGATTGAACAGCTGCTGGCTCCAGCAGACATCAGCCTGCCCGAATCAGTCCCAGCCATCCCCAGTGCTTTAAGTTTGCGGGGCATTGCTAAAGGCTCCCTAAGCCAGAAGACCGACAAGCAAATCCGGGAAATGATGTACAAAGACCGCTACGGCTTATGACCATTTTTGTGGATACAAACGTGATTCTTGACTGGTTGCTGGACCGTGTCGACACGTTTGCGGAAGAAGCCACCAGCCTGTTTCTGGCTGCCGAAGAAAAGCGGATTACCCTGTATATCTCCGGCGGGTCAGTGTACACAGTAGTGTATATATTACACCGTGCTGGAAAACGGGGGCAAAAACTGCGCGATGCTTTAGGGAACTTCCTGAATCTGGTACAGATAGTGGGATCTGATAAAAACACCTTTGTATCAGCAAACCAACTAATGACCATCACGGATCTGGAAGACGGGTTCCAGTACCAAACGGCACTGGGCAACAGTGCGATTCAGTACTTTGTGACCGGCAATGTCAAAGACTTCCGCTTGACTGATCAAAGCCAGTTACCGGTGGTAACACCCGCCGAAATGGTGGCAATTCTAATAGCAAACCACCCTTAATTAGAGGAGGTATTCGATTTTTCCATGCCATATTATTGGTGAAGCGCTGTTTGTCATTGGTAAACCCAAAGGCCTTTTCGCCCTGATCTACCAGCAATTTGGCAATGATCTTATCCGGTTTGAGGGGACTCAGGTGGGTAATTCCCATTGCCCGTGAATTGCCCATATGGATAACGTCCTCTTCGGCAAACCGAATTGCGTAAATGATACCGTACTGATACCGATCAAAACATGCGTTGTATTGCATTGCTTCTTTTTACTTTTATTGGTTGTTCAAAAGGTCCGGACATAGATCCCCGCGATCAATACGTGGGAGATTACAACGTGATTTTTAAGGCTGTTGGTACTGGAGGTGATGGTGTTCCCGTAACCATTAATCAAGCTGGTACAATGACCGTTGTGAAAGGCCTAGAAACGAACCAAATTTCCTTTGTTGAAGGTAAACAGTTCATTACAGTTATTCTGTCAGGATCAACGTTTACCTTGGTTCTTATTGTAAGTCCCGCTGACAAAGACTACATAACAAATGGAACAGGCACATTCGGCCCAAATTCTTTTACCATGAAAACATTAGGAAAGGGCGGCAATAATTACCTAACAGAGATGACCATGACCGGGACCAGAAAGTAGCTGTATTCCTACGGCTCAGTAGTGATTCTTTACTGCACTATAACCTATTGAATAAGCAGCAGGTCAGGTGCCCATTGGACGCCTGACCTGCTGCTTATTACTTTTTACACTACTGGAGATACCAGCTTGTACCCTGCCCATCCAGCCCCGCTCGTACCTGTTCGACAAACTGCAAGGCGTTAACTGACCGATCCAGGAATGTGTCAATGTAGCTGGATTTGTTGGCCCCTGTAAACAAGTTGTACAGCCGCCACAGATTAATGCTGCCATCGCTTTCCCGGCAGAAACTTTCATCCCGGTAATAGTCTTTGCAAACCGCGCCTAACTGGGTATCTCCGAATAGTAGAGGTGGAATATGCTGTTTCGTGTTATTGGGTAAATGCTGGTACATCCGGCATCGACCTAATAATAAGGCAAACTGCTGTTCCGAAAGGGTGTACTCCGGTAAACACCGCACACGGTGGAGCAGGTTATCCTGGTTGTAAGCCCGGAGCATCATGTAGATGGCCATGCGTAACTGATCCACATTCTTTACCCGTAGATCGCTCAGGTAACCATCAGTCCACACACACATATTGGTACACACTTTATTCTGAAACCCAATGAATACCTTAAAGTGCTCATCCGCCCCCTTTCGGTTATAGAGGTTATCCAGATTATAGGCTTTCATACCGCCTATGGTCAGGGAAAGCGTATTACCCCCCACGGTGTCCTGGATGGAGGGTATTTCAATGGCGAAGATCATCCGTTCGTAATAGAGCGTCTTTTCCCACTCCTGTAGCTGGCTGGCCGGTTTACTTTTCGCGTCAGGAATACGGCCCTTGATGGGATGGGATACCCTGACTTGTGGATACTGGATGCGTTCACCCCGAAAAACGTCGCTCACCGCATCCACCGTGGCGTTGATAAAATCACCCTGGCTAATGAGGGGTTCATTGTCCTTGACAAAGACGGGTATTAGGTGCTGATGATGCACTTCATCCAGAGTAGCCAAGAGGGTGTTGGCGTCAATAAAGGCCGGGGATGTGGCTTGGCGCTCTGCTTGGTGCTCTACCGCTGGGGTATAGAGTACGGGTAATACCTCAATTTTAACCGGATTGTAGTCCATAATAGATAAGTGGTTAATGGTGGTAATGAATGATAATGAGACGCGGCAGCTGGTCAGCTAGCGATGTTTGCGCCTTTCCAACTGGCGTGTACGCGTCGTAGGGTGGGCGGGTATGTGCGTTGATTGACTGATTTGCCAAGGCTCTAGAATAGCGCCAGTTCCCATTGTCCTGTAGTCAGTCCAAGGATCATTTGTCAGACTCCTAACAGGGGTAAGAACAGTTACCTGATGCCTATGATCTTTACGGGTATAGACCCATTGGTTTCTGTCTGGATGGGCTTTTGCCGAGGCACATTGGTTTTAAATGTGCTGAATCCACGCAAACCGTGGGAGTTCCAGGAGCGAACGCAGTGAGCGATGTGTGATAGGGTTCACGTCACGCATTCCAAGTATTGAGTTAACTGTGGTAGAGTTAACGATTGGGGAGTTAACCCAAACTGATTTGGCTAAAAGACCGGGGGTAGGGGTTGCTAATTGAAGCACCGGGGGCGGTACCAGGGGCGGTCTAGGGGCGAGAAGGTACAGATGAAAAACCTATCCAAAATTTCCAACTAATTTTTTGAGAATTGCGGGTCATTCCGCTTACAATGTTGCTCATTTTTTGTATATTCTCATAGACGGCTTCAGTAATCATCACGTATTATAAATGCCTACTAATCAATAATTTACGCTTAACCGTATTGGGATAGACCCAGTCGGTAAATTACCCGCTTACGATATGGGTTAACGCCCATAATCGCTTACCTGTAACGATACCATGCATCTATTACAAAACCTTACCTATAACAATATTTCCATTGAGTTTTACAACGTTGATGATGAGACCTATGCCAGTGCAACCGCCCTATGTCAGGCGTATGGCCAACGGGTCAGTGAATGGTTACAGTTACCTAAAACAGAACGCTACATACAAGCCCTGGGAGCATCACTAGAAGCCCCGTTGGTTCTAACTGTCAAAAAGCTAGGCGAAATTGATGGGGATGATGAGTTAATCTGGATACACGAAGCGCTGCTATTGAATTTAATCCGGTGGCTGGATGCGGATTTCGGTATCTGGTGTGATGTACAGATTTATACGCTGCTTCAACAAGGACGCGTAGATGCGACACAACCGCAGCAGTCCTACGCCGACGAATTACGGGCCATGGCCAGGAAGATTGATGAGGCCGAAGAATTGGCGGCCCAACTACGCATGATTGACATCTAAGGAAGCGGCAAAATGCACGACTGATGTTTTGTTCACACGAATCGGATCAATTCCCTTCATTTCTTCAGTAGCTCCCCCATAAGCTCCACCCTGGCGCTTGGCATAATCAAGACCCAGCGTCAGCTAAAACAGCTTGTTGATGCTGGGTCACAGCGATGTTTAAGGTAACACAGGCTTTACACAGCATCAGCTGGGAAATAATCAGGCTAAAATAGGAGGCTATGGGAGTACACTCTTTCTCGCACCCGAACACATTCCTAGCTGAATCACCTCCTTTCGCAGAATATGACTTAAAACCAGTATGTCCAGATCGGTCAACATGGCCCACGCTGTCTGACGGACATTACGTGTAGCAACGAAATGGCCGGCATAATGTAATTAGTTATCAGCTATCGAAAGGGTTCTAGAGAAGTATGAACTTGTTTTTATCAATGAATTACAAGCTTGAGTCAAGGCCATTAATACCGCTGCCGTTACTGAGCATTGCTCCATTATTCTCTGATTGTAATATGCAATGTGGCTTTTAGAACGTGTTGGGAAATTAGATTTGGGTTTTGGGCTTGATCCGTTGCAACATCAGCTGAATGTTGGCTAAAAGTAGCCAGCCTACCGAAGAAGATAGCGTGTATTCGTAATCTTTGACGATGCGCCGAAAAAAGTTTG
>JANXVQ010000262.1 GCA_025351545.1 Spirosoma sp. | reverse complement strand
CGAAGTCAACCAACGGCTCGACCAGATTCTGGATTTTATGCACAAGGCCGTCCGTCGTGGACTCAAGCACAAAGGTATTTTACCGGGCTCCATTAAACTGAGTCGTAAAGCACCCATTTTGTTCCAGCAGGCGAAGGGAATGAGTCAATCGTCGGATAGCTTCCTGATTTTTCTAAACGCCTATTGCTTAGCCGCTTCGGAAGAAAATGCGGCTGGGGGAATCGTTGTAACGGCGCCAACATCGGGCGCGTCGGGCGTGATTCCGGGTTTAACCTTTCTGGCCAAACATCATTTTCACTACGACCGGCCAACGTTGCGGGTTGGTATGCTGGCGGCAGCCCTAATCGGGTTTCTGGTGAAACAGAATGCCAGCATCTCGGGTGCCGAAATGGGTTGTATGGGCGAAGTCGGTACAGCCTCCGCAATGGGGGCGGCTTTTCTAACTCGTTGTGCCCAAGCCAGTAGCGACATTGGCCCCATTGAAGCCGCAGCCGAAATTGGTATTGAGCATCACCTCGGCATGACCTGCGATCCCATTGGCGGTTACGTCCAGATTCCGTGCATAGAGCGCAACGCAATGGGAGCTGTTAAAGCCTATAATGCGTATTTATTAGCGACTTCCGGTGCGGCTTCACTCCAGAAAATTTCGCTCGATTCGGTCATCAAAGTTATGAAAGCTACTGGCCGCGATATGTCTACGAAATACAAAGAAACATCGGAGGCAGGTTTGGCGCTGAGTGCTACGGAATGTTAATGTAAGTAAAACAATTCAGGGTATTTAATGCGTTTTTAATGAGTACGCCTATTAACGCAGCATCATTCTGACTTATGAACAATATCTACACACACCAACAGCAACGGGTTCTCCTTATTGCAAGTCTGATTATCATTGCTGGCTTCATTATTTTCGGATTAAGCAGCTACATTTCAGCGTTTCTGGGTGCCGGCATTTTATATGTTGTCTTTAGTCCCTGGTTTACGGCTCTGGCGATTAAACGAAACTGGAGCAAACCACTGGTAACTACACTTCTGATCATTTTCTCAGTGGTCGTTATCATCATGCCCTTTCTAACGCTGAGTCTACTGCTCATCGACCGAATTCAGTACTATTCCCAGCACACGGAAGATATTCTCAACTTAGCAAAGAAAGCGGAACAATTAACTGGTTATCAGATTACTAGCCAGAAAAATATTCAGACTATTCTTCAGCAGGGCGGGTCCTACGCCAGCCGGTTACTTCCCTCCATAGCGGGTGGGGCACTGGACTTTATTGTGATACTTGGCCTTATGTTTTTCACCATGTATTTCATGTTTGTGCAGCAGGATAGCTTTCTAAAGGGCTTACAGAAATACCTGCCGTTCAAACGCGATACACAAAAAGAACTGGGTGAATCACTCAAGAATAACGTCAACGCCAATGTGTTAGGGCAATTGCTGGTCTGTCTTGTACAAGGGGTTTTAACAGGGGCGACGCTTTGGATTTTTGGTGTGCCCGATGCCATTTTCTGGGGAACAGTAGCTTTTTTTATGGCCTTCATTCCGGTACTTGGCACCCCCCTGGTTTGGGCCCCCGCCGGACTGATTCAACTCTCGCAGGGAAACACCAGTCAAGGTATTGGCATTCTGGTGGTAGGGGTCGTTGTCATTATTAACATCGATAATCTACTTCGCATCATGCTGGCCAAGCGCATGGGCGATATTCACCCGCTCGTTACGTTGGCGGGCATTGTGCTGGGTGTACCAATTTTCGGAATTTTGGGTTTAGTAGTCGGGCCGTTGCTGCTCTCCTATTTCATTGTACTGATTCATGTTTTCGAGCGAGAAAATAGAAAGCAGGAGAAAGAAGTAGCCCTGGCCGAAGAACAGGTCGAAGAAACCGCCGAGCAAAAGAAGTGACGGGTTTTGTTAATAGGCAAATATAAATTCTGTGGTATAATACCCCTCCCCCGTTCACTCCTCTTGAAATATGGGCAGGGGTGTGCAATCGGCTTTTTTCAGCCCGGCGCGGCCAACTCTCTGCCCTTATTTCAAGGTTGTAGAGTCGGCCGCGCCGGGCTGAATGCCAGAAATTAATTGATTATCAGAACATCATTCACAATTCCAGCTTACTGGCGTGTCACCTTGCTGGCGCCTGATGTTTCTGATTCGAGTGAACCAACATGACCGAAATTAGCATGGCTGGCACCGCTGGCATCAACCGTCGCTTTATCAATATTCAGGCTGGTGGCTTCAATTTTGCTGGCACCACTCAAGTCGGCATCCAACAGCTTGACGTGTCCACGCAACACCGCATTCGACGCACCCGATAATTCAAGCGATAGCTTTTCTACCGACCCGTCGAAAACGGTCCGGCAAGCACCACTCATGTCGATATCCAGATTATTGTAGTTACCAAAACCCACCAGACTGGCTTTCGAGGCACCCGATAATTTCAGTTCGTCGATACCCGGCACTGTAATGGTCAACCCAATACGTTTGCGATTACTCCAGTTGAATAGACCTCCTTTACGATCAATCTTCACTTCGAGCGTGCTGCCCTTTACCCGAACATCCATATCACTCATGTCATCCTCACGCCCGTCGGAAACCACTTTATAGGTATCACCTTTACGGAATCGCACGACAAACGCACCGGCAACATCTACTTTCGAGAAGGCCGTGACATTAAACTGACGAGTGTGATCGCCAATACGGTCGAAATCATCGCCCAGTTCGCTGGCTACGGCACTCTGCACATCATCAGTCAAATCGGTTACGTCGTTATCTTCGTCATTATCATTCCGATCTTTCTCACGAGGGTAATTGATGCAAACAAGTTCATCGTTTTTCGTGAATTTCCAGATACTCGACGACATCCGGTCGAGCTCTTTTTCGCCAAACTCATTACGAATAAATCGAGCAAATTCTCTTGTCATACGGAATGGCTTTTCGTACGGAATCATCAGATCCATATCCAGATCCTGCGCTCTAAAATGGGCGTTTGGCGCCAACTCTACGGTATTATCGAAACGAACCGTCGAATCTTTGATAACATATGTATAATTAATCTGGCGGGCATTGTTCTGAGCATTGGCCCGAGTGCTGCCCTGCGCACGAAATGTTTGCACTAAGCTCAATGCCGTGCCGCCATATCCTTTCAAATCAATAGACGTGTACCAGTTATCGTTTTCTGTATCGTTCAGCGCAAACGTCGGAACAGCCGCCGGAACGTTCAATACTTTCGTTTCTTCAACCGTTCCCCGGCGTTGAAAGCTGGAAATCAGCGGTGTGGCCGTTCCTGCAAAAATCACCAGGCTCACGAGCCACACGCCAGCCAGTGTCAGGGCGGTACGGCTGCTCAGAACACTACGTCCCATAATCAACATGACTCCCAGAATAGCCAGGCCGAATGATGGAATTATACCGGCCAGAAAAGCAGACAGCATCATTGGAGAAGTGATATCATTGCGAATCATGCCAATGGGCAGGTCACCAAAATGAGCGCCCGATTCGAATCCGATGAAGGCTCCCAGAACTGCTAAACAGGCAATCATGAAGGCAAAAGCCAGAATCAGCATCAGCACCCCGGCAAAGACCCGAATCAGCGACACGACACCGTTTAACAAGGGTCCCAGCGCGCTGCCCAGTCCGCCAATAATAGTAGCAATGGCACGGAAAGGGAACAACAGAACTCGCGTCATTGTGCTTTCGTTGTTCGGCGATTCGTTGATATTCAGATTCTGCTTGATACTGTGCTCAATGTTTGAGAGCGTAATGGGTTGCCCCTGCATTTCCATTTTCTCGGTGAGCGTATTGGCCTGGGGCGAAATAATCCACAGAACGATATAGAGCAGGAAACCAACCCCAAAGAATACGATACCAAGAACAAACAGCAGTCGGATAATACCCCTGTCGACACCAAAATAAGCGGCAATTCCTGAGGCTACGCCCCCCAGCACTTTGTCTTCAGGATTACGGAAGAATTTTTTAACCGTTTTGTCATCCTCAATGCCCATTACACCGGGAAGTGCAATCCACATGGCAATGTAAATGACGAAAGTGAAACCGCTTAGACCGCCAAAGAAACCACCTGGGCCATTTGAAGCGCCACCCAGTGCAGGTAAACCAGCCACCAGCAGCACAAAGATCAGTCGTACCCAAACCACATCAATATTAAAGTAGTGAGCCAGACCAGCCGCAACACCACCGAGGGTTTTCCGGCGCAGGTCACGCACCAGCCGACGTGGTTCGGCATAGGGACTACCCGCTGATTGCGACGTATAGGAGCCAGCTGCCGGGTTACCCGTTTGATTACCTTTTAGTTGCGAACTGCCCGCCGATGTCCCCGAATGGCGACCACCATTGGTCACTAAAACTTCTTCTTCCTCAACAGCTTCAAAGTCGGCAACGGTGCCCATAGCGGCAACGAGCTCATTGACATCTTCGAGCGAAACGACTTGTTTGTCAGCCGACTTTAGTTTGGCAAGGAGTTTTTCGGCAATTCGATTTTCGATGTCCGTTACAATTTCCTGACTGTCTTCGTAGGTCGAAAAGTACTGCTGTACCGTTGTCAGGTAATTTTTCAGTTTGTCGTAGCCATCCTCTTCAATATGGAAGATGACACCACTGATATTAATGCTTATTGTCTTTTTCATTGCGGTCCGACGTTTCGGTTTTCAGAGGTGAATAGGTTAAGTATTGGCTGGGGGGATAATGGCATCAGGCGAGGGGGCAACAGATACGGCACCGTTAGCGATTTTTTTATGTTGCTCAATCTTGCCAACAATCGAATTTACGGACTCGGCAAGTTCCTGCCAGGTAGCGTTCAGAGCTTCCAGAGAATTGCGGCCAAGGTCGGTCAGGATATAGTATTTGCGCGGTGGCCCTGATGTGGACTCTACCCATTTATAGTCGAGCAGACCGGCATTTTTCAAACGGGTTAGCAGTGGGTACAAGGTACCCTCAACAACCATGATTCGGGCGGAAGTCAGCTCGTCGAGCATATCGGAGGCATATATCTCGCCCCTCGATATGATGTGCAAAATGCAGAATTCCAGAATGCCCTTCCGCATTTGCACCTGAGCGTTTTCGATATTCATTGGTATACAGGATTTCGTTAATTTCTTTTCTCAAAGGTACAATAAGGTACTATGCGATGCAAGGTACTTTGTAAATATTTACAATATAATAGGACAAATGGTTGAAAAGGGCTATCGAATGAGATTTAGCCTAGATAACCAAGAAATCAGTTTCTAAGAGCGTGTTAAGGAATTTTATTTGGTTTTTGCCCACTACTGTTACGTACCTAGTTATCCAGCATTCACCTAAGCCAGTTTGCCGAAGAATATAGGATTTAAGCCGTTTCACTGGCTGATTACCGGGATCGATCAACTTACACAACATCAGATATTAGCGATTAATGTACTGAAAATAAGATTCTTGAAATTCCCCAACACGCTCTTACAAAACAGGAAGTAGTCAACAAAACATGGGTAACAGAAAATTACTAGCATATAATTTGCTGTATATCAAGTTAATAAAGAGTATATGAATACAAGAATTAGAATCCAAAGTATAATTTTTATGTTTTTTAATTTATATTATAGCTACTTTGCGACACATATGAATAATTTATAATATAACACGAAAATCCAAATCAAAAGACAATCTATTAAAAATGATGAATTAAAGTAGTAAGCTTTCTAACAAATTGCGTAACTTTACAATAGGTAAAACTGCTTTTTTGAATCTATATTTTTATTAGACTTTAAGTAGTAAGTTATTTTACATTAACACATAAAAAATCAATATAATAAGCTAGCAATTATTGTTCTGTCTCATGAAATTTAAAATTGTAAGTTTGTTTAGTGGCTGCGGAGGCCTTGATTTAGGTTTTCATGAAAATGGATTTGAAATTGTGGCGGCTGTAGATAATGACCCATCTGCTGTAAAATGCTTTAATTACAATTTCGGTGGAGGTGGGTTGTGTCTTAGCGTTCAAACTCCTGAGTTCGAAGATTTAATAAAGAATATAGGCACAACTGATATCGTGCTTGGAGGCTTTCCATGTCAAGGCTTTTCTAAATCAGGACCGAAGAAAAAAGATGACCCGCGAAATAGCCTATATCTGTCTATGCTTTATGCTGTAAGCAAATTAAAGCCTCTAGTATTTTTAGCAGAAAATGTTGATGGATTGGCCCAAAATTATAAAGGAGAATATGTAAACAAAATTATTGAGGACTTTAAAGAGATAGGATACAATGTAGAATATAGAATAGTAAATGCTGCTGACTACGGAGTTTCTCAACATAGAAGGCGCATTATATTTATAGGGCATAAGTTTGATAGCACTTTTGATTGGCCTGAGCCTAGTAATCACGCAAGCGTGAGAAACGGGGAATTTAAATCTAGTAAACTCTTGACAGCAGATTTACCTCTATTTGGGTTTCTAGAAAAACCTGTAGCCAATACGATAAGGTCAGCTATTAGTGATTTATTGTCGTCAAATATAAAAATTCAAGATCATGTTACTGTTGAAAGTATAAGCATCAAAGACATTTCAATAATAAAAAAAATAAAAGAAGGACAGAAATTATGTAATGTACGATTTTCAGATACCTCAGTATATACTTGGGATATTCCAGAAGTATTTGGACATACTACTGAGCGTGAAAAACAAATACTATTAGTAATAGCAAA
>JANXVQ010000261.1 GCA_025351545.1 Spirosoma sp. | reverse complement strand
TTTACGGAGTTTTTTTTGCAGTTTTTTCTCTATCAAGGCTAAGTCATTCAAACTATAAAAATCCAAGAAATAGGAATCAATCTACTATCATCAAATATACTCATATATAATTAATTCTGTATTATTTTGTATATACAAAATAATATTTCTAAATATTTAATTTATACAGACTAAATATTGGTTTTTGATAATATTACCAACAAATTGTATTGAAAATATTATCATTTTAACCAAATAAAGCTCGATGAAGAAGTACTTACTGTTGAGTCTGACAATAGGCTTAAGTTGCTCATATGCTTGGGCGCAGGGCCGAAAGATAAGTGGTACGGTCACCGCCGATGAAGGAAGTGGTGGATTTGCTGGCGCTACGGTTGTTATAAAGGGTACGACTATAGGTACAGTAACTGATGTAAAAGGAGAATACAGTTTAAACGTCCCGGCTTCGGGTTCGACACTGGTCTTCTCCGCCGTTGGGATGCAAACCGTCGAAGAAGTTATTGGCACGAGAACATCAGTAAACACACTGCTCAAAGGCGATACCAAACAATTAAATGAAGTAATCATTACCGCCCTTGGTCTGAAAGAAGAACGAGATAAATTTGCATCTTCGGTTTCGACAGTTACCGGCAAAAACATTGCCAAGTCGGGCGAGACCAGTCTATTGACCGGCTTGAGCGGTAAGGCCTCCGGCGTAACCATCACACGTAACGGAGGTGACCCGGGAGCTGGTGCCTATATCCAGATTCGCGGTCAGAATACAATTAACGGCAACGCCCAGCCGCTCTTTATTGTCGATGGGATTCCTGTTAGTAACTCAAGCGATAATAACGGGGCTGCGGCTGGTAATTCCATTGTTCAGCAATCGCGTATCAACGACATCAACCCAGAAGACATCGAAAGCATGGAAGTACTGAAAGGTGCTTCGGCTGCGGCTTTGTGGGGTACACGAGCTGCCAATGGAGTAGTCGTTATTACCACAAAAAAAGGAAAAGACAGCAAAGGAAAAGTCGATATCACCTTTAAATCGAGCGTTTCGTTTGACCGGGTCAATAAAATGCACCCACTGCAAACTACTTACGGGCAGGGTAGCAATGGTTTTTATAGCCAGGGAAACAAAGTTAGTTTTGGCGATCTGATTTCTAGCCGGGCTGGTGGAGTGGACACGTATATTACTGACCCTACGGCTCCCGGTTATCAGGGTTTCGTTACATTTCCTGATGGCACCCAACGGTATGCCATTGCTGGTGGTACGGCGGCAAACCCACACGGTGGCAAAAACTCGAAAGATGTATTCGACCATGTGAACGACGTTTATCAAACGGGGCACTTCACCGACAACAGCATTAATATCAGTGGTGGCAATAACCGATCTAATTTTATGATCAGTTACTCTAACCTGAATCAGGAAGGGATTGTGAAAGCCTTCAGTAATTATCAGCGGAATACAGCTCGGGTAAATGTAGCCAGTCAGTTTACAGAATGGTTTCGGGCCTCGGCTAACTTAGCTTACTCCAAAGTCTTTTCGTCCCGTAATCAGCAGGGCGACAATCTGGATGGTATTTTATTAGGCGGTACGCGTACCGCACCTGATTTTGACAATCAATATTACACCGGTATATATACGAACCCCGCTGGTCAAGTTTTTACGAACGAACACGTTTCGTATCGAAACCCATTGGGTAAAGATCAGAATTCGATTTACTCGAACCCGGTCTGGAACATCAACAATAACAAGAATACCACTGATGTTGACCGTATTACGGGAAATATTGAGTTGGCAATTACGCCAATGTCATGGCTGAGCATTACGGGTCGAACAGGTATTGATAATTTCACCGATGCGCGACTGGAACGATTCGCCCGGAATTCGTCATCTTATCTCGGCGGTTATCTGTCAAAAAACTGGATTACCGAGAAGCAATTCAATACAGATGTATTCGCCAACGCCAACAAAACATTCAGCAATAATTTTGGCGGTTCGTTTTTGGTGGGTGTCAACTACAATAGTCGCCGGAAGGCCATTTTAACGGATGCCATCACAAATTTGATCGTGCCAACGGCTCCCGATATTCTGACAAACGCGCTGAACTCGAATCTTACAGCGACCAATTACAATTCGCTGATTCGGACCTATGCTTACTATGCTCAGGCAGAAGCACAAGCCTATAACATGCTGTTTTTGACGTTGACCGGCCGTAGCGAAAGTGCATCAACATTTGGCTCTAAAACCAACAGCAGTTTCTTTTTCCCATCAGCGGCATTGGCCTGGCAGTTCACAAAACTGAAGGGTTTGGAAAGCAGTCCGATTCTTAGCTTCGGTAAATTACGCCTGACCTGGGGACAAGTGGGTATTCAGCCACAGCCATACCAAAACTTCACAACGTTCTCGCCCGCTACCTACGGCGACTCTTTTGCGGGTGGTTTATCGTCGGCCAGTTCGTTGTATGGTGGTGGTTATGTGCGTAGTACAACCGCTGGCAATGACTTCCTGCGTCCGGAACGGAAAACAGAAAGTGAAATTGGGGTTGATTTACGCTTCCTCAACAACCGGATCAACTTCTCGGCTACGGCTTATACCAACAATACGAAAGACGTAATTCTGTCGCTGAACGTACCAAACGAAACAGGTTATTCTGTTCGGAACATCAATGCTGCCGAATTATCGAACAAAGGGATTGAATTAGAAGCCGGTGCCGACATGTTGACCCTGGGTGATTTTAAATGGAATCTGGCAGCCAATTTCTCGCTGAACCGTAACAAGGTTGTATCACTGGCTGGTGCATCGGTCCAGGTTTTACCAGACAGCTATCAGGAAAACGCATCGTTGGTTCCGGGACAACCGTTTGGTGTTTTCTACTCGACAGACTTCCAGAAAGATGAGTCAGGCAAATACAGGCTGGACGCAAACGGTTTTCCACAGGGTGGTACAAGTAACGAAGTCATTGGCAATCCGAATCCGAAATGGCGCGGTGGTTTAGGAAGTACATTCTCCTACAAAAGTTTATCGCTTTACGTCTTGTTTGACCGCGTTGCCGGTAATGATTTCTATAACGGAACGCGGGGTGCTCTTTACAACATTGGTACTCACGGCGATCAGGGCCATACAGTCGTGGCTCCAACGGGCGGCCTTAAAGATGTAACCGGCAAATTAATTGCTGCCGGTACATCCTTCCAGGGAGAAATCAAAGATTTTGGTGCTGGTCCGGTAGCCATAAATCAGGCTTGGTGGCAGGGTCGGGGAACGGCGTTTAACTCGGCTTCTTACAAACAGTTCATTGAAGACGGAAGCGCTACCCGCATGCGTGAAATAACGCTGAGCTATAGTCTGCGTAGCGAAGGATTCCGTCGATTGACTCACCTGTCGAACGTCGATTTCAGTTTAACCGGCCGTAACCTCGTTTTGTGGACCAACTACACAGGTACTGATCCCGAGGTGAATATTACGGGGGCTGGCCTATCGAGAGGGCAAGATTGGTTTACAAACCCAAACACGAAATCGTTATTGTTTTCGCTGAAAATCACCTACTAAAAAGCCGTTTCGGGCACATAAACTTGTTAGACTCATGAAAAAAACATTTTCACATAAAGTTACCATTGCGTTGCTAAGCATCACATTGCTAAGCAGTTGCAGCGAATTGTTCAATGATCCGAGTATCAAAAGCAATCCCAACGCGGTTACTGATGTTGACGTAGCCACGCTTCTGTCAGGAACATTGCTGGGCGTGTCTATGCTGCACGAAGATACCGACGTTCGCATCTCAGCCATTTGGGCGGGCGAACTGAACGGGTTAGCTCGTCAGCACCAGGGCTATGCAGATTATATCGTTTCTTCGCAGAATTTCACCTGGAGTCCTCTTTACCCCGCTGCGAGTCAGACCCGTCTTATTCAGACAAAAGCCGATGCTGTAGGCGATAAATGGACCAAAGGTGTTGGCCAGGTACTGGAAGCCCTTCTGATTGCTAAAGCAACAGACTTGTACGGCGATGTACCTTACAGCCAGGCATTTGATGATGTCAAATATCCAACGCCCGTATTCGACAAGCAAATAGATGTGTATGCAGCACTCCAGACCACACTGGACAATGCCATTGTAAATTTGTCGGCATCGGCGGGTTTAGCGTTTGCCACTCAGGATTTTATCTATAAAGGTGCTGTAGCCAAATGGAAAGCGGCTGCTTATACGCTAAAGGCCCGACTTTATTTGCACACGGCCGAGTACGCTAAAGCGGTTACAAGTGCCGCTTCAGGCATTAGCAGTACGGCAGGTGACGCGCTGGTTCCGCACGGCACTAGCCAGGGTGTTGATTTCAATCAGAACTACGATTTCTTTCGGGTAAACCGGGCTGGCGATACGGGTTTTGACGGCGCCTACTTGCCTGCATTGATGCAATCCCGGATAGGTTCAGCCAATACAAAAACCAATGAAACGGCTCTGTATAATTTCTACTTTAAAACAGGGATAACCGCAACAGGAAGTTTGGACCCCAATGTAGTCGATGGCGCGTTTAAGTCAACAGCTCCGCACCCTATCATTACCTATTATGAAAATCAGTTGATCATCGCAGAGGCACAAGCCCGTCTGGGCGACAATGCCAAAGCGTTAGCCGCTTTGAACTCAGTTAGAAGCGGTTTGGCTGGTGGCTATCTCAATGGTCAAACTCTGCCCACTGCGGGCCTTAAGTACGATGCCTATACACTGGATGATTTTGCACCCGCTGGCTTGGCAAACCCAACCAAATTAGCGACGACACAAACAGCCTTACTATATGAAATCATCACCCACCGGTACATTTTCTTCCTGATGCAGTATGAGGCCTTTAACGATGTACGGCGTATGGATAAAGCCACGCCTATTGTGAAGCTACCAATTCCGCTTTATACAGGTTCGCAGAAACCAGAACGGTTCATTTATCCGCAAGGCGAGGTTAATACCAATCCAAACGTACCAAAACCGCTGCCCGACCAGTTTACGAAAGTGACAATCTTTCAATAATACGTTTAGTTGTTAGGTCAAGCGAGTTAAAAGGCTACCTCTAGTTAGGTAGCCTTTTCTTATCTTTGGGCTTACCCGTTTAAATCCGTTTCCTGCCTGTGTCACTCAGAAAACTACTGCCCACGCTGCTACTCGGCAGTCTCCTTTCGTCTACCTCCTTCGCTCAGGTTCCTTACGGCCCAATCAAGCCCGCACCATCGGGTGAGATTCTGTCAAACCTCAAAAAACTGAACGTGCTGGGTTCAGTTCTCTACATAGCCGCTCACCCCGACGACGAGAACACGCTGTTGCTGGCTTACTTAGCCAAAGATCGGCTTGTTCGCACAGGTTATTTATCATTGACGCGGGGCGACGGAGGTCAAAATCTCATCGGGCCGGAACAGGGCGAAAACATTGGTATTATCCGAACGCAGGAGCTACTTGCCGCCCGGCGCGTGGATGGACCCGACCAGTTTTTCAGCCGGGCCTATGACTTTGGTTTTTCTAAATCGACCAGTGAAGCTGTTCGTACCTGGGGTCAGGACAAAGTACTGGCCGATGTCGTCTGGATGATTCGAAAATACCAGCCCGATGTGATTATGACGCGCTTTCCTCCCGATGCCCGCGCGGGTCACGGCCACCACAGCGCATCGGGGTTTCTGGCCGAAGAAGCGTTCAAAATCTCAAACGATCCCACCAAATTTCCGGAGCAACTGGCTTATGTGAAACCCTGGCAGGCCCGGCGTATTATGTGGAACGTGTTTGTTCCGGGCGCGTTTTTGAGTAGTAAAAAACCAGAAGAGTCCGGTAATTTAATTGGTATCGAAACGGGTTTATTCAATTCTCTTCTTGGCAAATCCTACGGTGAAATTGCCTCTGAAAGCCGTAGTCAGCACAAAAGTCAGGGATTTGGAGTTGCCCCCAATCGTGGTGCCCGCGTTGATTACCTCTTGCTGAAAGGTGGCGATCCTGTTCAGAAAGACCCGCTCGATGGTGTCGATATAAGCTGGAAACGGGTGCCGAATAGTGATGCTGTTCAGTTGCAGGTTAGCCAGGTTATAAGCAGTTTCAAGCCCGATCAACCGGCGGCTTCGGTGCCAGCCTTAGTTCAGTTATACGGAGCGATCAACAAATTAGATACGACCAATATTTACGTAAAAGCAAAACGGCAGGAAGTCGAAACGCTTGTTCGGCAGTGTTTGGGTTTATGGTTTGAGACCAATCCCACCGATTACGCAGCGACGCCCGGCGAAACCATCAAGCTGACCACGAATATTGTTAATCGGGCCGATTCTCCCGTTACGTTATTGCGTGTACAATACTCGACCGGCAAAGACACAACCCTCAATATAGCCCTTAGACCAAACGATGTGGTATTATTACCGACGACGGTAACCATTTCGAAAACCGCGAAAATCTCACAACCCTACTGGCTCGAAAAACCGATTGATAAAGGCTTGTTTCAGGTCGATAATCAGCAACTGATCGGTTTGCCCGAAAACCCGCCTGCCATAACCGCTAGCTATACATTTGATATTAGTGGTCAACGTTTTACATTCAGTCGTCCGGTTATTTACCGATCAACTGACCCCGTAGACGGAGAAACCTATCGACCCTTCATCATCCAGCCCGACGTTACAGCAAACCTGACCGAACGCGTATTTACATTTGCCGATAATACGCCCAAAACGGCAGAAGTTGTATTAAAAGCAGGACGTGCCAACGTGGCAGGAACCCTGAAAATGGATATACCAGCGGGGTGGGGCATTGATCCTGTATCT
>JANXVQ010000259.1 GCA_025351545.1 Spirosoma sp. | reverse complement strand
GAATAATTTCGTAGTAAACATATACGAACGATTTCGTAGATGCAAATTTATGAACAAAAAAGTTTTAGAATTGCTTATTAATGTGGCTGGAAAGCCGCGTATTTCTGAATAGACAAGACACATAAAATTTAGCCTTTGGCTACGCTATTGTACTATATGACAGCAGATCAAATCCTGAATCTTCCAGCCCGGCCTACGCGCTCATTTATTGGTGAAGCCATTGAGTTGACAAGCTGGGACAATGTTAAACCACTATATGAAGAGTTACTGGATCGCGCAATCGACAATGCCGACGAGCTGACGCAGTGGCTAATTGATCGAAGTGAACTGGAATCTTATTTATCCGAAAATTTTGCATGGCGATACATTCGTATGACCTGCGACACCTCCAACGAAGCGTTGATCAACCAACTGAATTTCTTTATTGAAAAGATTCAGCCGCCCATGACCACCTTCGGTAACGAGTTGGATTTGAAAGCCGTTAACAGCCCGTTCCTGAGTCAGTTGACCGATGATGGATATGATGTGATGGTGCGAGGTATGAAAAAAGCCATCGAAATTTTTAGAGATGAAAATATTCCACTTCAGACGGATCTCCAGACCGAAGAACGTAAATATGGAGCCATTGTCGGTGCGATGACCGTTCAGATAGATGGCAAGGAAATGACGTTGCCCGAAGCCAGCGACCGACTCCAATCAACTGATCGGGCTGTGCGTGAAGAGGCCTGGCGCAAAATTTGGGAACGACGTTATCAGGACCACGAAGCCCTCGACCAACTGTTTGACCGGTTGCGCGACTTACGGCATCAAATTGCCGTTAATGCTGGTTTTGCCAACTTTCGGGATTATTCATTTGCGGCTTTGGGCCGTTTCGACTATACCCCACAGGATTGCTTCGACTTTCATGAGTCTGTTGCTGAGACGGTTGTACCTTACTTAAACGAACTGGCCAGAGAACGCAAGCAGAAACTGACAAAAGCTGATACTTCGGTTGATATATTACGTCCCTGGGATGCGAAGGTCGATCTGGAAAGTCGTCCGCCGTTGAAACCCTTTGCAACCGGCGCCGAACTCCTCGAAAAAGCGATTTGTTGCTTCGATAGACTTGATAAAGAACTGGGCGATGACTTGCGAATTATGCGGGCGATGGGCCACCTTGATCTGGAGTCACGCAAAGGCAAGGCACCGGGCGGTTACAATTACCCGCTCGAAGAAATAGGTGTACCATTTATTTTTATGAACGCTACCTCAAGTCTGCGCGACCTGGTGACGATGGTACACGAGGGCGGCCATGCTGTTCACTCATTCCTGACGCGTGATTTGTCGTTGAAAGCGTTCCGAAATCCGCCGATGGAAGTGGCCGAACTGGCGTCGATGAGTATGGAGTTGTTGTCAATGGACCATTGGGACGTATTTTTTGACAATCCTGAAGAACTGCGTCGCGCCAAGCTTCAACATCTCGAATCCATTATTGAAACGCTTCCCTGGGTCGCTACAATTGACAAGTTTCAGCACTGGATTTATGAGAACCCTACCCATACGGATACTGACCGACGCGAGAACTGGCTTCGTATTTACAACCAGTTTGCCGATACGATTACCAACTGGAATGGGTTTGCTTTTTATCAAGAGTACTTGTGGCAGCGGCAGTTACATCTTTATGAAGTGCCATTTTATTATATCGAATATGGTATTGCTCAATTAGGTGCCATTGGTGTCTGGCGCAATTACCGTCGTGATCCGAAAGCGGGATTGGCGGGTTATAAGAAGGCGCTGAGTTTAGGCTATAAAGCGCCGATTCGGGAAATTTATGCCGCTGCGAATGTCCCTTTTGACTTTTCTCACGAGCATATTAAGGAATTAATGGGCTTCGTTTGGGAAGAGATTGAAAAGTTAAAGAATGTTGCTTAATTAAGAAGTCAGGGTTCCCGTTTGGAAACCTAAGAGGTCTAACCTATTTTTGCCGAATCAATTCGTAATCAAGTGGCTATGAAACGCGTACTAAGTATAGGTTTGTTGGCTGTAGCGGTATTATCGCTGGCATCCTGCGACTATCAAAAATATAACTCAATCCGCCAGAACGACTACCGGGTCGACGACTACCGGGCAGATTACCGGGCGGGTGATCCTGAAGTGTATGGCGCTGGCAGAGATTCGGCGGCTGTACAATCGAAATATAAATACACGCCTAACCCGGATTTGGATGCCCGGACCCAAAAAATCCGTGAGAAACTGTTTGGTCAAAACAAATCTCTTCAGCAGGGCGCATAAACTTATATTGATAAACAAAACGACAGCGATGGACTGGCGCATAGACGCTGATTCATCGCTGTCGTTTTGTTTATCCGCTTACGAATAAGCACCATTCGTTTGCTGAACAGAGGTGATGAAAAGGAATGTAATTTTGAATTTTTTCGTTACTTTGTTCAGTCAAATTACGGAAGAAGTAGTATTATTTGGTTATAAAAGCCGCATTACGTATTAAAACTGATATGAAAATTGCATTAATCACGGGTTCTGCTGGCTTAATAGGAAGTGAAGCAGTTGCTTTTTTTGCCGATAAATTCGACTTGATCATTGGCATTGACAACAATATGCGGCAGTACTTTTTTGGAGCC
>JANXVQ010000218.1 GCA_025351545.1 Spirosoma sp. | reverse complement strand
ATAGAGCCGGTGAGCCGCGTTGAAATGTTCAATTCTGTTAATATAGACCATTGTTCTGGTTTAGATGGGGCGGTTGCCAGAAACGCCAATTTGAAAAATAGGCCACAAAGGTACGAACTGTTTCATCGCTATAAAAGCAACATTCCCTATCATACGCATGGCTGGTGCCATACAAAGACATAGAAGAAAAATGCAATTTAATCAGGAAATCCGCTATTCATTTGTCCCTGTAAAATTCCGTATCTTTACGGCCGTTTTCGCTTTATTTACTCTCGTACTTACCTAATTATCACCACAAATACGTTCACGACTACCACTTTATGATTATCGTTACGGGAGCCGCCGGTTTTATTGGAAGCTGTTTGATCAGCAAGCTGAATCAGGAAAATTTCAATTTCATCATTGCTGTTGATGATTTTTCAAATCCTGAAAAAGAAGCTAACCTGGTCGGGAAACGGATTCAGGAGCGGGTGGATCGTGAAGTATTTTTTGACTGGCTTGACCAGAATTACCACGAGGTTGAGTTTATTTTTCATATTGGTGCCCGCACCGATACAACAGAGTTCGACCGCCAGATCTTTGAGCACCTGAATGTTGAGTATTCCAAGCAGATCTGGAATCGTTGCATTCAATATCAGATACCACTCGTTTATGCCTCATCGGCAGCAACTTATGGTCTGGGCGAATTTGGGTATGATGATAATGAATCAATAATCCCGCAGTTGAAGCCCCTCAATCCGTATGGCGACTCGAAAAACGAATTCGACATTTGGGCATTGGAGCAGGAACGTAAACCATTCTTCTGGGCCGGGCTGAAATTCTTCAACGTATATGGTCCGAATGAGTACCATAAGAGTCGGATGGCCTCGGTGATTTTCCACACATTCCGGCAGATCAAGGAATCCGGAAAAATGAAATTGTTTCGGTCGCACAATCCCGACTTTGCCGACGGTGAGCAGATGCGCGATTTCGTTTATGTAAAAGATGTAGTGGAGGTTTGCTCCTTTTTGATGCATCACCGACGCAACTCCGGCATTTACAATCTCGGCAGCGGCAAGGCCCGCACCTTTCTCGACTTGGTTAAGAATACATTCTATGCGCTCGATCTCGAACCCGACATTAGCTTTATTGATACCCCCGCCGACATTCGCGATAAATATCAGTACTTTACACAGGCGAACATGGCAAAACTGCGCTCGATTGGCTACGACCGGCCTTTTTCATCATTGGAGGATGGCATCGCTGATTATGTAAAGAATTACTTAAGCCAAGGGCAGTATTTGTAACGGTTTAGTCATTCCTTTTACCAGTTTTTGAAGATAAAAAAAACGGCAATCACCAGGAAAATAAAGCCCTTTCATAAGTGAGTTGAGCGATTAAGGATAAACAAATTAATTGATAGTCGCGGGTAAGCTTAATTCACTGGTAAATGTAAACGCCTGCCAATCGAGACCTAATTGCCCGCCAAGCAACATTGTTAGCCGATGGCTAATCCAAAGTCCCAGTCCATGACCTTCTTTGAGGGGATCAGCCCGAAAATACGGTTGCATTAAATCGAGCGTTGGCCCATTGGCACGAACTGTGTGGTTTCGCACACGAATCAGCCAGCCAGTCGAATACGTCACCTGAACCAAAATACTACTGCCCTCTACGGCATACTTAATCGCGTTTTCGACCAGATTCAGTAGAACATGGCGCAATTTCACAGCATCGGTTAGGAGTGTTTCCGTAACTGATTCATCGAGTTCAACACGCGTTGTTACACCGTACTCGATAGCTAAAGGTGCCAGCTGAACCAGGCAGTTTCTGACTAAATCGAGAACATCAACCTGACTAACGTTGAGTATTTGAGTCGCGTCATCAGGGTGGCTCAGAGTCAGAAACTCGTCGAGCAACCGCGCCAGACGGCTTACTTCATCCAACTGACTGGCCAGAAAAGGTTTCACCGCCTGATCGACCCGCTTATTGCCAAGTGTTACCTCGAGGCCGGTTTTCATTATAGTTAACGGTGTTCGGAGCTCATGCGCAGCCGCGCCGAAAAAATTTTGTTGTAAGTCAACATTCTCCCGAATCCGACCCAACATGCGATTCAATGTATCGGGCAATTGATAAAGTTCATCGCGGGATTTTGGCAAGGCAATCCGGGTTTTATCTGTAGCATTACTAATTGTATTAGCCTGATCGACAATAGCTTGTATAGGACGCAATAACCACCCGGCTACGGCATAGCCGGCCACAAAAGCCAATGCCAGGCTCACC
>JANXVQ010000415.1 GCA_025351545.1 Spirosoma sp. | reverse complement strand
GGCACCCGGCAACAAACCCAGCAGGTTATTGACCAGAATGAAGAAAAACAACGTCAACAGATAGGGAAAAAACTTCGTGTATTTAGGCCCAAAGCTCGGCTTGGCAATTTCGTCCCGAACAAACAGGATAATTGGTTCCAGCAATGACTGAATGCCTTTAGGCGCTTTGCCTTTATTTTTTGTGTATCCCCGACTAACGGCCGGAAATAGCAACAGCATAATAGCAGCACTCAATAACAGCGACGCAACGTTTTTGGTAATGGAGAAGTTGTAAAGCCTGGCTTCGTGATCGACAGTTCCGGCTTCATTAACGCGGTGAATTTTACCGTGCTCCTTTTTATAACCGTTGTAAACCTGATCATGAGCCACCCGTTCAGACGAAAATACTTCCACGCCCCGGTCCTTTGAATACAAAATCACCGGCAATGGGATAGTAAAACCGTGCGCCAGTTCCCAACCGTGATCATCTTTAATATGGTGCATGATCATGGCACCCACATCAAACTTTCCCTTTTTGGCGGGTGCTTCACCTTCCTGTTTAGCATGCGTTTCACCCTCGTGACCATGCTCTTGTGCTTGTGCACCTACCAACGAACTCAAAATGAGAGCCGTTGCTAACAAAATTTTATTAATAGACAAACGCATCATATGATGTGACAGATCCTTTTTACGAATCGCGTCGCAAGTTACGAGTAAGCGCCCAAATCTCAAAGCCCGTGTAACATATATATAGTACAAGAAAGTCCAGGATGAAGGCTCGGCGCTGTTCGATATGACGGAATAGAAAAAAACCAACAAAGGCCAGCCCCAGAATCAAACGAGCAACTGTTGCAGCCATGTAGAGAGGTATGAATCGCTCCTGATCGTCCTGTAAACCAGTCTCTACCAATCGATGTGTCAGAAATGAGACGCTCAGAAAAAAGAGCAACAGAATCTTCCAGTTAGGGTGTAACCAGGGGGAAACAGAATATCGCTCAGCTAAGAAAAATGCAATTGCGAGGGTAATTGTAAATAGAAAGGTTCGGAGCATAATTGGCGCTGAGCAGGGCATTTTGAGTAAAGCTACCTCCAGTTGGAGACTCTATTTTTTTGTCAACTGGCGAATAAATAGATAAAGCGACGCGCCAATGGCTGTCAACGATAATACAATTGTCCAGATAGGCCGACGATTATTCTGCCAGACATCTAGTTTCATTCCTGCCCACACACCCAAGCCAATAGTGCCTAACATTTGAAAAGCAATCCCACTGAATTGTACAAACGATGTTGTCTTTTCAGTCACCTTTTTGGGGAGTTCATCGCCCTGAATTGACTTGTTCAGATCGTTCTGATCGGGTTGGCCGGGGGTGTTTTCCATAGAATTGGTGCCTACAATGTTATATGCCGTGCAAAATTCGTTAATTTGGGCTTACATTCCATATTACCAAACCGCCCATCAACGTTTTAGTACGAGTGACCACATGTTATTTTTCGAATGTCCCGCTATTCAGGTAATTCCCCCTTTCTGTTTCTAACGGTCTTTGCTTCACTGACCGGCGGGCTAGTGTCGTGTTCGCAATACAGCGCCAAGCCAGTTAGTAAAGGCTATCATAATTTAACGGCGCACTTTAACGCCTACGTAATTGCCCGCGACCAGATTAATCAGGCCGAACAGGTATTATTCACAAACAGACAGGAAAATTACAATCAGTTGATGCCCATCCTGTTACCAGTCGATTCAATGTTGATTCAACCGGTGAAACCCCAATTAGACGATGCTATCAAGAAAGCATCGCTCATTCCCGAACGACATCAAAATAGTAAATGGCTCGACAATGCCTATATTCTTATTGGGCGAGCAAGGCTGTTGAAACAAGATTTGCCCAATGCTATTGAGGTTTTTAAGTACGTAAACACAAAAGGTACAAACGATAATGACAAACATACGGCCTTAGTTGGTCTGATGCGGGCTTATATTGAAGCAAGTGATTATACAAATGCGTTAAACGTAGCTGAATATCTCCGTACTCAACCACTTAATAAGTCTAACACGCGCGACTTTTATATAGTAAAAGCTTATTTACATGAACGACAGGGCGAGTATGCCACCGCTGCCGGTATTTTAGATGCCACATTTCCAGTTCTAAAAAAAGGAGAATCGACCGCCCGGCTTCATCTCATTGCCGGACAATTGTACGACCTGATTGGCCAACCAGCCAGAGCGGTTGACCGTTACCGTCAAGTGCTTAGGTCGCACCCAACATATGATCAGTCGTTTTACGCTAATCTCTATGCCATTCAGAGCAACGGGTTGACAGGCGACCAAAAGCGGATGGCGCAATCGGCTGAGACATTTGAGAAGCTACTCAATGACCGAAAAAATTCCGACCTGAAAGATAAGGTGTATTTCACAATGGGCTTACTCGAAGCGCGTAGCGGTCGAATTAATCAGGCCATCAAATATTATAGTCAGTCGATTCAGGCGGCAGGTGCCAATACGACACAAATACCTTATACGTATCTGGAAATTGGTAAGTTGTATTTTGAAAAGAAAGCCGATTATGAGCACGCCAAGGTATATTATGACAGTGCGCTGGCCTTACTTCCGAAGCAATCGCCCGATTATGCGGCTCTGCTAACCCGGAAGAAAACACTTGATAATTTCGTTCAGTACAGAACGACAATACGCACCGATGATAGTTTGTTGACGCTGGCAAAGATGGACCCATCTGCGCTTGATAAACTGCTTGACAGGGCAATTGCCCAACGTGCAAAAGAAGATAAGGCACAGGCCGCTCTGGCCCAACAAATTGTAGACCGGGCAACGGGGGGAAATAGTAATGCTGTACCAGGGGCAACTAACTCAAATTTGCAACCTGCCGAACGCTGGACACTCTATAATCCTATTGCACTAAGCCAGGGGAAACAGGAGTTTTCTGTACGCTGGGGAAATAGGCAGCTCGAAGACAATTGGCGACGAAACAACAAGGAAGCATCCGTTGCGATGGCTCCCGTGAATAGTCCGTTAAACGGCGCATCACCGGCTAATTCCCTGACTCCAAATACCACCTTACTGCCGTCGGATGCGAATGCGATACCCGTTGCCCTGACTGGTCCTGCCGCTAGCCAAAAAGGACAGAAAGATGCTATGATGAATAAGATACCCTTTACAAAAGAAGCGCAGTCGGGGGCTAATCAGCGCATTGAGAACGCTTTATACAAGCTGGGGAAACTATACAAATTTGACCTTAATCAGCCTGCCGACGCTATTCCAACATTTGAGCAATTGTTAACCCGGTATCCTAATATACTTCAGAAACCGGAGATCTATTACTTGCTACATCTCTCAAATGAGCAAATTGGTAAATCGTCGGCCTGGAAGGATAAATTGCTGGCTGAATATCCAAACACCTCATATGCCCGTTTAGCGGGGAAAGCTGTTGCGCAAACAAGCGGTTCGGAGGCACAGGCTCTCAAAACCTACACCGATATTTATGAGCTTTACAAAGCGAATAACTCTATCGAAGCCCTAACCCGCGCCGAAAGCGCCTTGGGTAGTGTTGCCGGGACTCAATTAGAAGACAAATTGGCCCTGTTAAGAGTTATGCTACTAGGAAAAGTGAAAGGTGTAGATATTTATCGCCAGGCATTAACTGAGTTTGTGCGGGATTATCCTGCCAGCCAGTTATTACCCCATGTAAAAGAAATGCAGGCTGCTGCCGATCAAATAACGGCGAAGAGAAAATGAGTACTGGTTCACTGATTCGTTGAGAAACCAGTAGTTTACTATGATATCTCAACGTCAACATCATTAAATACTAATAACTGTACATGTTTGACTTTGCTCCTGGTCCTTACCGGAAGATAATCCGAAACCTCTGGCGATACTCGCTCATTGGTATTGTTCTATTAGTCTTGTATGTCCTCGCCGTCAGCTACAATTTTTTGTGGCTCTTCGGAGGAATGCCGAGTTTAAAAGCACTTGAAAACCCCAAAAGTGAAGAAGCTTCCGAAGTATATACGGCTGACAATCAACTACTGGGTAAATATTATGTTGAAAACCGCACACCTATAGAGATTTCTCAGGTGTCGCCTAACGTGACATCGGCTCTGCTGGCAACAGAAGATGCCCGTTTTATTAAGCACGCTGGTATCGACCCTCGTTCGCTGTTCCGGGCGGTGGGTGGTTTTTTGACCTTTAAGGACGCGTCAAGTTCGGGGGGAGGCAGTACACTCACCCAGCAAACAGCTAAGAACTTATTCGATACACGACAGGAAGAATTACGCGGTGTGTTGGGCCACATCCCCATTATTAGCCTGGTCATTGCCAAAACTAAAGAATGGATTCTGGCCGTTCGTCTGGAGCGAAATTATACGAAGCAAGAGGTCATGATGATGTACCTCAACACGGTTTCATTCGGGAATAACACCTATGGCATCAAAACGGCGGCCAAAACTTATTTCAGTAAAGAACCCTGGAATCTGAATGTCGAGGAGGCTGCTTTACTGGTAGGTATGCTCAAGAACCCAACCTTTTATAATCCGCGTTTATTTGAAGATCGCACAAGGGACCGGCGAAATGTCGTGCTGAGCCAGATGAAAAAATATAAATTTCTGACTCAGGAACAGTTCTTTACGTATAAGAATAAGCCGTTAAAACTTGATTTTAGCATTGAGAATCAAAATACAGGCATGGCGGCTTACTTCAGGTCTGTTATCCGGGATGACATTAAACAGTGGATCAAGCAGTATAATGATGAAAATCCGGGGGCTGAGTTGGATCTATACACGAGCGGCCTAAAGATTTATACAACTATTGACTCCCGTATGCAGGCTTACGCCGAAGAGTCTGTTATGGCTAACATGCGGGATCAGCAGAAGAAATTTTACGAGCATTGGCGTGGCCGAAATCCATGGGTAAAAAAAGACCCCCGAACAAAGAAGTATATCGAAATCCCGGGCTTCATTGAATCGGTCGCACGACGGACTATACGGTTTAAGCAACTGAAAGCTACTTATGGTCCTGATGAGAAAGCGATCTGGCAGGAGATGCGTAAGCCCATCAAGATGAGGGTTTTTGTATACGGTGGCCGACGTAATGAGAAAGACACGACTATGAGTTCGCTGGATTCGATTAAGTATTACAAGCGATTACTTAATACTGGTTTCATGTCGATGGACCCCCGCTATGGCCATGTAAAAGCCTGGGTGGGTGGGATAAATTTCAAATACATGAAATTTGATCACGTCCGTCAAAGTCGTCGTCAACCTGGTTCGACGTTTAAGCCATTTGTGTATTTAACGGCTATGGATCAGGGGTTTGTAACGCCATGCAGCCATCTCCTCGATCAACCAACCGTGTTTGCTCATGGTGAAGATCATAACAATGGACCGGCCTGGATGCCTAAAAATTCGACGGGTCGATATAGTTATCAAAGTTTATCGTTGCGCGAGGCTTTGGGACAATCAATCAATACTGTGAGCGCCCAATTGATTAAGAAAACCCGCGCCGGAGCAGTTATCAAATACGCACACGAAATGGGCATCGAAAGTAAAGATTTACCGGATAACCCAACTCTATGTCTGGGCACCGGCGATGTATCGGTTTATGAAATGGTGGCTGCGTACTGTGCTTTTGCAAATGGTGGTATGCGCGTTCGTCCCATGATTCTAATGCGCATTACCGATAAGAATGGCAACGTTTTGAAGAATTTTACGCCTGATGCCAAACAGGTTATCAGTGCTAATCGGGCTTACGAAATGCTGCACCTGATGCGTGGGGCTGTCGAAGATCCAAATGGAACGGCCCAACGGTTACGAACACAATATAAACTGCTGGAGGGTGGAAACGAGATTGCAGCTAAAACCGGAACGACATCGAATTACTCTGATGCCTGGTTCATGGGTATGACACAGCACCTCGTTTCCGGACTTTGGGTTGGGGGCGATGATCGTCCTATCCACTTTCGTACTATCGAACTGGGACAGGGCGGCCGACAGGCAATGCCCGCCTGGGCGATGTATATGCAAAAAATTTATCAGGACCCTACATTAACACAGTATCGCCCCGAGCCTTTCCGTAAGCCCAATAATTTTAAGATTGATTGTGGCGGTTACCACATAGACTCCTCCCAACGGTATATTCCGCCGAAAGTAGTGCCGGGAGATGAAGATGAAATTCTACAGTAGAGTCCCTGGGCCAGCAAGATGCTGGCCCTTTTTAATAGGTAAATTGTAGGCAACCTTTAGCGTATATTGGTTGTTTTGTGATACCGACCGCTCTGGTCGGGTGGTAAGATTAATTCCCGGCCGACACAGCCGGTGCGACGGTATGCCCGAATTTGACTATAAAAAAGAGTTAACCAAAGTGCCGCACGAACCGGGCGTCTATCGATATTTCGACGTATCGGGTGAGGTGATTTATGTTGGCAAAGCGAAAGACCTGAAAAACCGGGTCAGTAGTTATTTTACCAATTCAAAAGGGCATGATCGTAAAACTGTGCGCCTGGTAAGCCAAATAAGAAAAATAGAGTTTACCATTGTACATACCGAATTTGATGCGCTTCTACTTGAGAACCAGCTAATTAAGCGATATCAGCCAAAATTCAATATTCTCCTTCGCGACGACAAAACGTATCCCTTCGTGTGTGTCACGAATGAACATTTTCCACGCGTTATGACTACCCGACGCATTGATCGCAAACAGGGTACATTTTATGGCCCATTCGCCAATTTGAAACCCATGTATACGGTGCTGGACATGTTCAGTCAACTGTTTACGATTCGCACCTGCAACTACAACCTTGCTCCCGAAAATATTGAAGCGGGTAAGTATAAAGTGTGTTTAGAGTATCATATTGGAAACTGCAAAGGTCCGTGCGAAGGCAAACAGGCTGAAAGCGATTATGAGAGTGACATTGAGCAGATTCATCATATTCTGAAAGGCAACCTTAAGCCTGCACAGGACTATTTCAAAACCCGAATGGTCGAAGCCGCTAATGAACTGGCTTTTGAACAGGCACAAAAGCACAAAGAAAAACTTGATGTATTACAGCGATTTCAGAGCAAATCAACAGTTGTAAATCCAAAAATTGCGGATGCCGATGTATTCTCGATTGCTTCAGATGAATCAGCCGCTTATGTCAACTTTATGAAAGTGGTTAATGGCACCATTGTTCAGGCACATACCGTAGAGATTAAGAAAAAACTCGATGAAGCGGACCCTGACTTATTGGCGATGATGATTATCGAATTTCGA
>JANXVQ010000200.1 GCA_025351545.1 Spirosoma sp. | reverse complement strand
GGCTCGGGCTGCGTTTCCTTGGAATTAGAAACGCCCGAGGCAAAAATGACTACATCGTCCCGGTCAGCATAGTCCCTGAAACGCCGGGCAATCATACCCTTACCGATCAGCATATTGGTCGGGCGTTGGCTGCAAAAAAACAGAATCGAGTTTTGACAGCAGTTGCGGAACAAGCCTGGTAACATCATGAGCCATTGCCCGTTCATAGAACAGGTCACCTAACCGAACGCGTTCAGTCGGATCATCGCTAAGTTTACCAAGTACGTTAGCCATTGCTGACAAGTTCAGGTAGGGTATCAGACAGCCTGTATCAGTGCCTACAAAATCGGGGCTTCCGCCAGATCCGTCAAAGCAAAGTACCGGGTTGCGATTAAGACCCGCTTCCAGAATGACAAGTGGATAGGGATCTTCGCGGGATGTCAGCGTAAATAAATCGAAACAGGCAACATAGTCTAAATAATTACCGCCTGGCGGAAGCAAATGGACGTTGCTGACGATACCCATACGGTCGAGATCGTAACGCAGTCGTCGGGTTTCTTCTCCATTGTCTGGTATGCCCACCCACACAAAGTGGATATTTGGCTGTGTATTGAGGACCTCCCGCGCCACGAGCAGGAATAAATCGACTCCTTTTCGCCATTCGACATTACCGCATCCCCCTACCACGATTGCATTGGCTGGAATACCGAGCTGTTTGCGTACCGAAAGTTGATCAACGGCTTTCAACTTCGTCAGTAGCGTTTCTGTCCGAATCAGCGAATTTAAAACTGACGTATTGGTGGTCGTCAGGCCATGATGAGTAATTAGATTCTGCCGAACGGCTTCTGAACCACAAAAGACGTGACTAACCCGGGTCAGTTCGTAGAACAGGTCGTCAGTTCGGGTATAAATTTGGATTGATGTTTCAAGTTCGTGAACATACAATGCAAACGGTAATTTCAGCGGCTCCAGCAATTGCAACAGATGGCCGTTGGCAATCGTATTGGCTACAATACAGTCGTACTTTTTGGCTCGAATCGTCTGGATTAGTTCTGGTAAGTTAGCCAGCGCCTGATGGTTGTAGCCTGTCTGACCAACGCCTAGTTTTGCCAATACCCGTTTTCTGAGTCCCGATGTGGAAACGGGTGCCGGGGAAAAAGCCGGGTATACCGTTGTTACCTGCTCATAATCGGCTAGCAATGGGCCGCCTTCGCCGAGCACCAAGCCAGTCTGAATGCCAATTTCATGTAAATAAGTCAGTAGGTGTAGCAGTAAATACTGCGCCCCTGCCCGGTTGGCATCATGACCAATAAAAAGTATGGATTTCAATGTGTGCGTTTATAGTTTGTCGTTATGGTTGATGAAAAGGAACCAACCACAAATTCGCTAACGAATCAATAGGCTTCGTAACTCGGTTTTGGTAATTTTTTTGCGGGATTGCCGAGGTATAGTCCCCATTCGTCGGTGTCTTTATAAATGGCCGAAGCCATACCGACTAACGTGCCTGTTGCGATATGAAGAAAATCGCGGATGGTACTGTTCACGCCAAAAAAACAGTATGGCTCAATCACACAGTGCCCCGACATGACCACGTGTGATGTAAAGAAAACGTGGTCTTTAATCTGGCCATGATGACCAATGTGGTTGCCACTCCAAAGCACAACATTGTTGCCGATAGTTGTAAACGGCTGAATAGTATTGTCTTCCAGAATGAAGCAGTTTTCGCCAATCTGATTACCAAATAATGTGGCTTTGGAACTGATATACGAAATGAATTCATATCCTTTGGCTTTGGCCTCAAGGTAAATCCGTTCGCGGTTCCTGTTCATGTTCCGGCCAGTCATGGGCGCGAAAAACTTGTATTCCTGTGGGGAGAAAAGCGTTTCTACATCCTCAAACGCCACCAGTGGTAACCCCTGAAATTCGGTGCCGGTTATGTATTCACGACTAACAGTAAAGGCTGCTACGTCGTGTTCGGAATCGTGCGTTAGGTAAAAGTGGGCCAGTTCGGCCGTATCCATTACTCCGAAAATGATAATTTTTGCCATCTGTTAAAGAATAAAAGAGCGAAGAGAGCATCTGTATGGTTTGCTCCTCACTTTTTGTTATACCAATTCATATTCCCCCAGCATTATTCGGATACTGGCTATGTCATTGAACATCAGCGCATCTAAAATAGATAACCAGGGAATAAAGTCCTTACTGTCCCGGTTAAATTGAGGATATTCTACCCGGTTTGCTTTAATGAAATTCAGTTCGATACCTACCTCCGAAAAGGTTGGCTTATCATACAATTCGATGCCACCAATCGGATTGATATACCGAGTTGCATTTTCCTGCCGACAAATGTCCAGAATACGCTCCTGTGCTTTTAGCTCCACATTATTGTAAATTGACGACGATGCAACTAGTCGGGTCGTCAAGCCCAGGTACTGATTTAATTCAACTAAGCTAAAATGCACCAAATCGGCAATGGAGTCAGTCGCAAAGTTGATGATTTTTTCGGTTAGCGGCATAACCACTTGATAATAGGGAGCTTTACGATAACCCTGCTCAATTGTTTTCAGCAATTTACTGCGCCACTTCGGGTCGTCGGCCAGATGAACTTCATTTATACGCTTGTTCTGACTGGCATCTTTAAGAGGTATTGTAAATAGATATTCCTGGCCGTTGATTAACAGCCTATTGCGATTGATCCAGCCCCGATTAATGAATGTTACATCGTCGTACAATATGAATGTATCGACGGCACTCATCAATTGCATGTAGCCGATGTACGGTAATAAATAAGGCTGCATGATGGCAAGAGTCATTGTCATAGTGGTTTACGATTTATGATTATGGGCAGGCCAGAGTCATAAATCAGTGCAGTTTTCGTAAATAATAATCTTCTGCCGGTACGATCATCGTGGCCCGCAGCGTCGTATCGGTGCCCAGACGCAAGTCGCCGGGTTTGGGTTTGATAACGCTTTTATCGAAAAAGAGATAATCTGCATTTTTCGGAATAGGCTTCAGGCCCTGCTCGAATGGGTTGATAGCAATAAGCCGACGCGACAGTTTAGGGCCATAAAGCGGATATTCATAATCGTCGTTAATGGTGGCTAGCGCAACCGTCGCATTGTCAGGCACCAGTTCGTCGAAGCGTTTGTAGGGAATATAGGTATCGGCGCGGCCAATGGTTATCTGGCGAATCCGGTCGGAATGAAAGGCCGACGGAAAGGCAATGCCATCGGGAGCAGTCCAGGCAAACGGCAATGCCCGTGTATTCAAAAATATGCACATTAGCGCTGATATACAGCCTAATACAGTAACTATAGCTATGTAACTTTTCCAGATCGTTCTCTTTGGAACATCGACTGATGTTTGCGGATGCAGGAATAGTAACGCTAGAAATGTGATGCCAAATAATCCCGTTTCGATGAAATAACGCCCTTTAAATGGATCGTAAGGTGCCGAGTAGGACAGGGTCGCAAAATGAAGAAGCAACGCTATTCCCAGAAATATATGGGGCGTTGATCGAACATACCCAATGAGTACCAAAAATAGTAACGGAAATGCCAGGCTAAAACCAAAAATACCCCAGTACGGATTCGCATTATAGAAGACGAACTTTCGGTCGAAAGCGAAGGGCTGAATCGAAAAATCGGTTTCTTCATCTAACCGCATGTGCAGTTTGTCTTCCACCAGAACCAGCGGCTGACGCATGGCATGATTTAGTTCTGCGCCGATCTTAGTGTTTCGAATACCGTCTAAATTTATATGGTCGAAGCCGTAGCGTACTACATTACGGCTTCCCTGCTCCAGCAGATTCGTTAGGGACCCGGCCCGCTCTACCGACTGATGTTTGAGGGCTGTTGGCGGTCCGATGGGGTGGCCAAATACTTCGATATTTTTAAGATAACCCGTTGGTAATGTCCATAAACACACGCCTACTACAATCGCCACTGCCAGACGCCAGGTTCGCCCAAAAGTGATTGTCCACGATGGCGACAGAAAGACCGTATAAATCATAATAACGAATACGGACGGTAGCAGAAGGACAAACGTGATTTTGTGCCCAAATGCAATACCAAAGGCCATACCTGCGAAATATAAATAGCGGTTATCATGCGTTGATTGAAGTCCGGTTCGATAGGTAAACAGCATGTACAGCAACACACTCAGGTAAGCGGTTAACACAATATCGGTTTCGGTGGTGATGGACTGTACCAGGAAATCGGGGAGGAGGGCGTATGTCAATGCGCAGAAAAAACTGGCCGACAACCGATTCTGACCAATGCGTTGTACTATCCCAAATACGGCTACGATAGCTGTCCAGTAACTCAGATGGTGAATAAACTTGAAGCCATTCTCAAAGCGGCCCGTCATCAAAAAAGAGTAAATCTGAAGCGTACAAACACTCTTTGGATACGTGTCCATGTTCCAGTTTGTGCCACCAAAGTGACGCATCGTACCGCGCTGTATGTATTGCATCACACGGTTTAAGTGACCGGTCATACTGTCCCATTCATTGGGCACAGTAAATAATACTAACAGGAGATTCGTAACGGCCAGGATAGCCAGGGTCGCAAACAGGATTGAGAACAAAAACCGGGAGTAGCCCGATAAATCGCTGAACCAGTTTCGGAGCGTTTGCCAGTGTTCCTGAACGAGCAGTGGTATAGAAAAACGTTCCTGATGCGGGACCAACCGACTCAAAATCATGCCCAATACCGTTGCTGTAACAAACACCGAACCAGCCCAGACGGGGGCATTGGCCGTTTGGTAAAGCGCCGACAATACAAAGCCCGTGAAAATAACGCTTCCAGCACCCAACAGAAAGGTTGTTAACCACCATTCTGTCAGTGACCTGCGGCAGATACGTGCCGAAATACGTCCGATGTAAATGACAAATAGAACGAGAGAAAGAAAATATAAAATACTCATAATAAATAATGTACCGTTCGGAGAATCCCGGATAAAAAATGACCACACGAACGGACCTGATGGGCGTATGTCAGTTAATTGGCCATCAGTCTGGTCGCGTTATACACTTTCGGAGACAACAGCAACGGACACGTTTACAATTGAGGCAATACGGTCAATATCGGCTTCTGCCAAATCTGGATACAGCGGCAAACACAATACCCGCAGCGCTATATCTTCCGATATGGGGCAGGGCTGAGCCGTGTCAGAACCGGGGGCAAATGCAAACGGCAGCGTATTGAGCGAAGGATAAAAATACCGTCGGGGCATAATATCATCTGCTTTCAGGGCACCCATTACCCGCAGCAATGTCTCCTCTGAGTCGAAAACAACGGGGTAGTAGGCGTAATTATAATCCATGCCCGGTGTAAGCGATGGGCGGGTAATTTTATTGAAATCAAGTCGACTATCGTAAAACTCAAACCGCTCTTTTCTGGCAGCAATCAGGGCCGGAACTTGCGGCAGAACACACAAACCCATAGCGGCATGTAACTCCGAATTTTTGGCGTTAATACCCACACCATAATAGTTATCGTTCTGATGCCCGAATGAGCGATAATGATGCAGTTTCTGCGCCATTTCTTCATTGTCGGTTACGATACAGCCACCTTCTACCGTATGGAATACCTTTGTGGCATGGAAACTACAGGTACTCAGGTCGCCATAACTTAAAATTGACCGACCGTTATAACTAGCCCCGAAGGTATGAGCGGCATCGTAAATAACTTTTAAATTATACTTCCCGGCAATAGCCTGAATCTGCTCAATTCGGCAGGCGTTTCCATACACATGGGTGGCCATAATTGCCTGTGTATTTTTAGTGATTAGCGGCTCAATTTTATCAGGATCGATATTATAATCGTCCGGACGAATATCGGCAAAAACAGGTGTACAGCCTTCCCAAAGCAGCGCGTTGGTAGTAGCAACGTAAGAGAATGGGGTCGTGATAACTTCTTTATTAATATCCAGGGCCTTCAGGGCCATCTGAAGCACTATGGTTCCATTACTACAGAATTTCAGGTATTTTACGCCCAGAAATTCCTTTAACTGATCTTCCAATTCGCGCAGAAGTGGACCATCATTAGTTAAATGAACGCGCTCCCAGATACCTTTTAAGTACTGGGTATACTCGTCAAGGTCTGGCAAATATGATTTAGTGACGTTAATCATCAATAAGTTAGCAGATAAAAGTGAACAGTAAGTAGTCGTTTGTCTACTATATGAGCGACTGCTCTTTACTATTCACTGGTGACTGGCTCCAGCATTTTTGTGTGGAAAGGAAATTGAGGGCGTACATAGCCTGGCCATTTACCATACCAGGCAATCCCTTCGCGGTAATCTTCCACATCAAAGGTAATACCTTCTTCCATAACGTAGAGTGGGGTAGCGGTATCCTTTACAATCATGATGGAGATTGTATAGGTGCCATCGTTCAGGAAATACCCCGGAATTGTACATTCGCCCACAATCAATCCTTTGCCATACGGCTGCGGTTTTGTGCCAATGTTGAAAATACATTCACCCGTCATCGAATTAAGGTGCAAACTTAAGTTCAGATTAGCGTGGTCCATTTGGTTCCAAAACTCAAACCGAAGCTTCATTGGCGTCCGAACGTCGATATGGGTGAGTTCGTCTACATATTCTGGCAATAGTTCAATCTTGCGGACACGCACGTAATCATTGCCGGGCGCTTCCTTAAGGCTATCCCACTCGCGTAGAAGCCGGGTTTTAGAGACTTTGCTCAGATAAGAGGCAATGACCTGGTTGGTCTCCCCCTGCTCAATAAGCTGGCCTTTTTCGAAATACAATGTTTTGTTACACAGAGCCTGAACGGCCGTGAGGTTGTGACTCACAAAGATAATAGTCCGGCCACTGGCTGAATTGTCCCGCATTTTGCCAAGGCTTTTTTTCTGAAACTCGGCATCACCCACGGCCAATACCTCATCCACAATCATGATTTCGGGGTCAAGGTGTGCCGAGATGGCGAAACCCAGCCGAACATACATACCCGATGAGTAGCGTTTGACAGGTGTATCCAGAAATTTTTCAACGCCTGCGAAGGCTACAATTTCATCGAATTGTTTTCGAATTTCACTGCGACTCATGCCCAGCAAAGATCCATTCAGGTATATATTTTCCCGGCCGGTTAGCTCAGGGTGGAAACCCGTGCCAACCTCCAGCAAACTAGCTACCCGGCCCTTAATGCGTACGGTCCCGGTAGTCGGTTCGATAATTTTACTCAATATTTTGAGCATAGTCGATTTGCCAGCACCATTGTGCCCGACAATACCCACCCGGTCGCCTTGTTCAATTGAAAAATTTACATCGCGTAGAGCCCAGAATTCTTCATGTGTAATGGCATTTTGGTTTTTCTTACCGCCGAACATAGCGCGGAAATTTTCCGCGATAACATCGCGCAACGTATTGGCACCTTTGCCCTTCTGATGGTCAATGATGTATTGCTTGCTTATATTCTCGACAGTAATGACAGCCATAATAAACGTCGTAAGTTATAACGGGGCCGCTCGTGCGGGCCTGAAGCGATTGAGTATATGACGAAAATTTAGTTTACACCATACACTTGCTGCGCCTAAAATTAAATATCGTCAACAAATGTATTTTCACGTTTGCGGAAAAAATAAAGCGACAAGGCTAAACAAATTCCCACAATACTAATCGATATGAGCAGACTCTGGGGGTTGAAATACGCTCTTTCGCCGAGTAAAGACCAACGAAATCCATCAATTATACCAACCATCGGGTTCATCCAATAAAAAGGAGTCCACCACACATCACCTTTGTCAGCAACGAGTCGACTGCTATAGGCAATTGGGCAAACGTAAAAACCAACCTGAACTATAAAGGGGATAAGCTGGCCAATATCACGGAATTTTACATTTACGGCCGCAAAGAACAGGCCGAAGGCGAATGAAGCCAGTAGAGCCAGAATAATGAAGGCAGGTAACATAATCAGATGCCAGTCCGGTAAGAATCGGTACCAGATTGCCAGTACAATAAACAAGCCCAACGATACCAGAAAGTCAATAAAACTAACGGCTACAGAGCTAATAGGCATAATTAGCCGGGGAAAATATACCTTCGTGACAAGGTTCGCATTCATTGTCACGCTGTTGCTGATCTGGTTAAAGGCCGTCGAGAAAAAGGTCCAGATTGTAATACCGCCCAAGACCATTAGGGGATAAGGAACCCCTGGATCGGCGGGTAGTTTAGCAATTTTACTAAAAACAAATACCATAATCAGCATGGTTGTCAGCGGGCGAATGAGCCCCCATGCTGTTCCAAGTGCCGTTTGCTTATAGCGTACAGAAACGTCCCGCATAGACAGGATGTACATCAACTCGCGGTTTCGCCACAGGTCGCGCCAGTAATGCCGCTCAGAGCGGCCCGGCTGTATAATAACTTCGTGCGTTTTCAAATTTTCTTACTAGTTGGAGAGTCGCTAATAACGTGGCTTATTATTCTTCCTTCATGACAGAGCGGTACGTCTCCCGCAGGAAAATAACCAGTATGGATAGAACGATCCCGAAAACAATACCAATCTGCATGCCGGCTGTAGTCAGCACCTCTCGATATAGTGGATAATAAACGGGTTTAATAATGGTAAATAACGGAGTTTCGCGGATGAGCGATAAGCGCATATTATCGGCCTGTTGTAACGCCTGATAATACAGTGTGGTCAGGAAGCCGGAATTACGTGTCAGTTTGTTTTCTGTGATGCGGGCCTGCGCCACAACTACCTGCTGATTCTGATCCATATACTGGGCCAGCTTATTTTCCGTGCCCGTTAGTCTATTGGCTAAAGAGTCGGCCCGCGATGTAAGCAGATTATACATCTCACGGGTCTTTTTCGTTTGCTTCCGCTGATAGTCCTCTTCAATTGTTTTCAGATGATTCGTCAGAAACGTAGCGGCCAGTTTTTCGTCCTCCATAAACGTGCTTAGCTCCATAAACGACGATTTTCGTTCTGGCTGCTTAACGGCCATCTCAGTGGCAATACGGGTATAAATATCTGTCATCGCAACCTGTTCCAGCTTATTGTATTCACCAGGTAGCTTGGGATGATCAAAGTAAAAGGCATGCAACGAATCATTATCTTCCCATTCCAGATCCTGGATACCACTATGACGAATATAATAATTTAAAAGCAGTGTGTCTTTGCCATTAATAGTATCTGACTTCATGAGTGTTTTCTCAACAACCGGCCTCGATTTGGCGTAGATAAGGAAGTTGTCTCCAACAAAAATATTTGCATCGGGGGCGCCAGAACTCAGGCCAAAGGCACCGGCTAACTGACCTAATTCGCCAAAGCTACCGCCCGATGAACCACCACCACCGAGGTTGAACATTATAGTGCCGGTATAGGTGATTTTTGTCTTATGAAGCAGATCGTAGATTAAGCCAATACCCCCGCCAAGCCCTAAAAGAATGAGCAGTAATTTCCAGTTTCGCTTGAATACATTCTTTATCTGAAAAATACGCAAGACAACAGATTTAGGCGAAATCTGATCTGGTGGTAATGGTCGAGACGCGGCCAGTTGATTTGGACTGTTTGTATCGGTTACGTTTGTAGAAGCCATACACTGAGAAATGATGCCTGTTTATTGAACCCGGCTGAGCAGGAGAAGTGTGGTAATGAGTGTTAATAACGAACCAGCCAAACCAACAGTTGAGGTAAGTACCTGCTGAGCGGTTAATGGGTTTGCCGACCGTTTCGGAATCACAATCTCTGCCCCTGGCTCAACACGAGGGTAGATATTGAAAAATATAAATTTTCGCGTTTTGTCAACCGAGCCATTGGCATATATGACGAAAGCTCTTTTGCGTTGCGATTTAGAGGTGAACCCCCCCGTTTGCGAGATATAATCCTGAAACGAATCTCCATTTCGGTATTTAACTGTGTTAGGCAACTGTACTTCACCCTGAATTCGCACCGTTTCGAGTAATTTCGGGATTCGTAACGTGTCGCCCTCCTGAAGTAGAATATCTTCTGATGAGCCAGGTTTTGCCAAAATCTTTTTCAGATTGATACCAATGGCCTCAGCCACATTAGGATTAATTACCTCTGTTTCAACAACTGTTTTTGTTGAACTATTGCCAACTTCTTCAATGGCCTTCTGTCTCCGTCGTAATTCGTCGGCACTAAGTTTCACTGGGCGAACCAGGGTTGCCCCTTCTACATAAGCTTGTGGTGTTAGCCCGCCTGATTGATTGACGAGGTCAGATATTTTCTGGTCTTTTGTCCGAATTGGGTAAGAGCCGGGAATAATTACCTCGCCTGTAACAAACGCATAGGTTTGAACAGCATAATTTGGCGACCGCCGTACGATAATCTGGTCGAACGGTTCCAGAACGAAACTCTTGTTGGCATCCGTATTAATCGAGAGATCACGGTTTACATTGAAACGGAAGGTCTCCGCGATCTGAGCCGAAGGCGAGCGGGGATCGGCATCTTTTTTGCGCCGTATAACTTCTACCATCGAAGCGGCAGCGGATTCTTTCAGACCACCGGTGCGCAACAACGCATCGTTCAGGGTCATATTAACCATGTAGGGCATTTCTGTATCGGGGCTATTCACTTCGCCTTGCACCGATACATTAGCCTGTTGCACCAGATCAAAACGGGAGGGTATGATGATCTGGTCTTCTCGTTGTAACGGAATATCGGCTTCCGTACCAGTCAAGATGTTAGCCAGATTGATCGACAGGTTTTCAATAGCTAAATCTTCCCGCGTTCGAATAATTGTAATGCGTCCGGTAAAGGCATCTCCTTTAAGGCCCTCGGCCGTGGTGATCAGTTGTTTTAATGTTCGATTATTATTAAGCGAATACTGACCGGGCCTATAAACTGCTCCTTCAATCGTAATCTGATTTTCAAAGCGGTCCAATAGCCTTTCGACGGCAACAAGATCACCATCCTGCATTACAAAGGTCTTAAATTCCGGCGTTGTTACGTCAACGATTTTTACTTCACGATCGGTGAGCCGGGTTACTTTAAGTCGATTTTTATAGGCCTGAGCGGCAAAGTCTCCTGCATAGGAAATAAGCCGGTCAAGGGTTTCGCCGGGCAGCATCTCAAAAATATTAGCTCGCTTAACGGTTCCGGTAATTTCAACCTTTTCAAGAAAGGTCGTAAAACGAATGTTGTCATTATCTTGCAAGCGTATATCATTATGCTGAATGCCGCTCAGAAGATAATCGTACAGATCGAGCGTGGCAGCTATTTTGTTATTACGGATAAGCTGCACTTTTCGGTAGGAGCCAATGTCGTTGGGGCCACCTGCCTGATAAATTGCATTCATAACCGTTGACAGCGATGAGAGCGTATAAGTGCCCGGCCGTACCGCATCGCCCGTTACTGTTACGCGGATACTACGAATTGTGCCGCCTAAAGAAACTTCCAGATACGTATTCTGGGGGCCGTAAGTGCTGCCGCGTAAACCAACAAATCGTTTGGATAATCGACCGATTATTCGGGATTTTGCTTGCTCAACCGTCAGCCCGGATACAAACACTGGCCCGACACCCGTTTGCTGGGTGAAATATACATTGCCATCAGGCGAAACGGTTTGGCTAAAATCGAGCTCCGAATTGCCATACATTTGAATATTTAACTGGTCGCCGGTCCCAACAACATAATTACGGGGCGTAGCGATATTCAGATTAGGCTCAAACGTTTTTTCCATTGCCGGATCGTTAAAGAGCGCGTAACCAAATGTTCTCTGGCGTTTTTCTTCTAACTCACGACGTTTTTCCCGCAGTTCTCCAGCTTGAATAACTTCTTCGCTGGTTCGCGGCCCAGGATCACTCGTGTCAGTTGCCGCGATAGCAGACTGCTGCCCACTCTTTGTATTTGGTAGCTGAGTTCGGCTGGAGCGGGATTGTGATGTTGGCGAGGTACGACCTTTAACACTGTTCTCTCCTTTCATCTGGCCGTTCTGGCCTTTTATTTGCTGTTGAATGTTAGCGGGTATATTGCTTGGGTTAACACCTTGTGGCAGGGAATTGCCCATTGGGATGCCTCCACCTGCCGATGGGGCTACCACTTGTGCCCGGGCTGCGAAGCCAATGACCGATACTAATAGAACGGTCATATAGGTACTAAATCGGTGTTGAGCAAAGGCAACAACAAAAAGAAAAAATTTCGGTGGCAAGATGTGGAAAATTCTTAGATTTTGCATATTTTTAAGATGTCGAACGGCTCAGCTACGGTAAAAGACGAAGCTTGCATCTAACGAATCAATCGGGTTAGGTAGTACATAGCGCAGTTCAGTCGGCAAAGTAAGCGAACTTTTGTTGGATTATAAACAGTTTCGTATTGTGCGGGAACTTTTCATGCTGTTGTTTAGCATTGTATGATTTTTCCGTTGTTTGGTTATTATGTCTAATACATATAGCTACCCCGTTTTAGTCTATTAGTTAACAATCCCTTATGGCAGAATTGCTGAATCAGCCTGTTCAATACAACGAAGATAGTATCCGCTCGCTGGATTGGCGCGAGCAT
>JANXVQ010000190.1 GCA_025351545.1 Spirosoma sp. | reverse complement strand
GGGTTGAGTTGCAACGCCCGGTCATACGCTACCTGCGCCAGAGCGGGATTCTTAAGCCGGACATACCCATCGCCCAGACGCGTCTGGTAAAATGTGGAGTCACGGTATTGCTTCTCAATGTGCTGTAGATCGGTTACGCTGCCCGCAGCATCACCGGTTTCTAACAGCACCTCGGCGCGGTTGAAATAAGCGGTTCCAAAATCAGGGTCGGTTTCGATGGCGCGGGTATAATCGGCTAAAGCCCCTTCCCTATCGTCATCGCGAAATTTGGCCAACCCCCGGTTATTATACGCGTCGGCAAAGTCAGGCTTTTTAGCGATGGCTTCCGAATAAAACCGGATGGCTTCTTTGTATTCGCGTTTTTGCAATTGAACATTGCCCTTTAAAAAAAACTGAGCGGCTTCGTCAGTGGTACTATTCGCACAGCCACAAAGGCTGACTACCGAATACTGAACGATGAACAGCCAAAGCAACAGGCGCCCGCTTAAGTTGCCTATCTTTGCAGGCCGATACCCGATCACAGAGAAATCATTCATAATTCATTACGTAAATTCACCACTAAAACCATGCGTTTCGTTCAGGATATTCCGCACACCAGCTTTCGCATCGGCCTTTACGCATGGAACGGCAAATATATCGTCAAAATCGAAGCCGGTCCGTATGAACAGACCTATAAGATTAGCGAAATAGACCTCATCGACCCCGAGTCTGTACCAACAATGCTCGATGAAACCTTTCTAAACCGGGTTGCCCGGCGCTTTCAGGAGATGGATACCGACTGGCAGGATACTGGCGAACGGAATGAGGTGTTTTGAGAAAGCCGGTTCATTCGTCGCAGCAAAAAAATATATAACTTACAACATCAACTAAAGGTTAACTTACATACCAATAGGTAAGTTAACCGGAACATCCTATTGACACCGCGTTAACCAGACCAGGCCCGTCAATAGATCCGCACGAAACCGACAACCTGAAGGCAATCAATTTGTGCGGCATCCTTAGTTTATACTAGCTCACCGAACTACACTCGTTATGGATCAGTCTGATCATTTAAGTACCAAACAGCAACCCGGCAACCCACCGGTTCCCATTGTCGCCATTGGCGCATCGGCGGGCGGGCTGGAAGCGATATCAGACTTGTTACAACATTTGTCTCCCACTACAGGTCTGGCGTTTGTATACATTCAGCATCTTAGCCCGACACAGCCAAGTTTACTGTCGGATATACTGAGCCGTAAAACCATAATGCCGGTTCGGGAAGCCCAGGACCAGATGCGGATTGAGGCCAACCACGTTTACATCATTCCTCCCAATAAGGATATGGAAGTGGTCGATGGGGTGCTGGCACCGCGTCGGCCCAAACCGGCACTTCACTTACCTATCGATCAATTTTTTGTTTCCCTGGCCGAGCGCCAGCGGGCCGCTTCCATCGCTTTAGTGCTTTCGGGAACGGCCAATGACGGCACCGTGGGGTTAAAAGCCATCAAAGCCGCCGGAGGGATCACCTTTGCCCAGGACGAGACCGCTAAATTTCAGGGAATGCCCAAGGCGGCCCAGGCCGAAGGCGTCGTTGACAAAGTACTTTCGCCCAAAGAAATGGCTCAGGAACTCGAATGGCTGAGCCATCAGCAAGGTTTGTTTCAGCAAACCGCACTGGCCGTCGTTGTACAGGAGCAGGAGGAGGCACAGGAGTATACCGAAAATAACACGAATAACGAAGACCTCGGCCCGCTTTTGCTGCTGCTGCGTAAAGTTGTCGGGGTCGATTTCAGGCACTACAAGACAGCCACCATCCGGCGCCGGGTTCTCCGGCGAATGGCGCTCTACAAACTCCCGACCTTACTGGAGTATACCGACTATCTGAGCCAGCATCCCGCCGAAGCCAGTCTGCTGTATAATGATCTGCTCATCAACGTAACCAGCTTTTTCCGGGATACCGACACGATGGAGTATCTGGGAAAGGTAACGATACCCCAGTTGCTCAACGCCAAACCAGACACTCGGCCGTTTCGGTTATGGGTGGCAGCCTGTTCAACGGGTGAAGAGGTGTATTCACTGGCCATGATGCTGCTGGAAGGAGTCGACGATCAGGATACCTATATACCCATACAGATTTTCGCCACCGATCTGAGCGCGCGAATCATCGCCCAGGCCCGGCTGGGGATTTATACAGACAGTCAGATGGCGGGCGTTTCACAGAAACGGCGGAAACGTTTTTTTATCAAGGAAGAGGATGGATACCGCATCAGTAAGGTCATTCGGGACTTGTGTGTGTTTGCTCCGCACAATGTATTTGTAGACCCGCCTTTTTCCCGAATTGACCTGATCAGTTGCCGTAACCTGTTGATATACACCGACAATGTGTTGCAGCGCAAGGCTATTGCGACATTCCACTATGCCCTGAATCCAACAGGGCATCTGATGCTGGGCAAGGCCGAAACGGTAGGTTCCTCCATAGCTCTGTTCACTCAGGTGGCCAAAAACCATAAAATTTACGCCCGCAATACCAGTGGCAATTTTTCTATAGCTCCTATGATGGCCCATTTGGGTATGATAGATAATGAGCCATCAGCGAGCCTGCCGAGCCAGGATATAGCAGCCGACCAACAAATACCCGGCAACCCGACTTCCTCCAGCCATAAGACCCCTTACAATTGGGCGAAATCGACCGAACGAAGGATCATTCACAATACGACTATGCATACATCCGCCCACTCCGACGATTTGGACCAACGCATCGATGAGCTGTTAAGCCAGTACACCCCAGCCTCGGTAGTGGTCAATAAGGACCTGGAAATTCTCCGCTTCCGGGGATCGACCAGTCTGTTTCTTGAACCCGCACCCGGTAAGGTCAGCTTCAACCTGTTGAAGATGGCCCGGCCAGAGCTCATTTTTGATTTGCGCAATGCCGTTAGCAAAGCCCATAAATCGGGGCAATCGGTAGCAAAAACCGGATTACGGATTCGGGTTCGGGACCAAACCTATACCATAGCCATCAATGCCATTCCACTCCAGACGCCCAATCAGGAATCGCTGGTGCTGGTTCTCTTTGAAGAAGTTACGTCAACCGCACCTCAACTTCCGCCAACAGCCCCGACTCAAATCCGAAATGGACGAATCAAGCAGTTAGAAGATGAACTGGCTACGCTGCGCGACGACATGCGCTCCATGATTGAAGAACAGGAAGCCGGGCGGGAAGAGCTACAGTCGGCCAACGAAGAAATAATAAGCTCCAACGAGGAACTGCAAAGCATTAACGAGGAACTGGAAACCAGTAAGGAAGAGATTCAGTCGAACAACGAAGAACTGCAAACCATCAACCAGGAGTTGCAGATGAGTAACGATCAGTTGTCGGAAGCATACGACTATTCGGATGCTATTTTTGGCACCATTCGCGAAACGGTACTGGTGCTTGACAAAGACTTGCGGGTGCGGAGCGCCAACCGGGCTTTTTATAAAACCTTCCGGGTTGAACCCGACGATACGGCGGGTCGCCTGCTGTACGAACTGGGAAATCGCCAGTGGGACATTCCCGCCCTGCGAACATTACTGGATCAGGTTATTGACCAGAATGCGTCGATTCAGGGGTATGAAATGAGCCATTATTTCCCGGAACTGGGCGAAAAAGTGCTTCGGCTCAATGCCCGCAAGATTGTGCGGCACCAGGGTCAGGCGGCCATTCTGCTCGCCATTGAAGACATTACCGACCACAAGCAGGTACAGCGACTGCTGGAGTTTTTGCAGAGTATTATAACCAATGCCCCCGTTGCCATCCAGTTATTCAGAGCCGTTCGCAACGAGCGCGGGGCTATAGTCGATTTCCAGTTTGTTCCACTGACCGATGAGATGGTCCAGCGGGAGAAAAAATCGGTAGACGAGTTGTACAAAAACAGTTATAAAGCCCTTTACAACGATACGGAACAAAGTGACCTGTTTGCAAAATATGCACAGGTTGTTGAAACGGGTGAGCCATTACAGGTCGAAATAACTTACCAGCGGGCCGCCTGGCACCTGGTGTCGGCCAACTGGTTTGATGATGGCTTTTTATTAGTTACGTCTGACATCACCGATCGGAAAAAAGCGGAAGAAGATGTGCGGCAGCGCGAAACCCAGCTACGACGCTTAGTCGAAAACACCCCCGATGTGATTACCCGCTGGGACAAAGACAGAAAGCTCGTTTTCGCCAATTCTGCGTTTGAGGGTAAAACTGCGTCAGCGAATTCAGACTTATTGGGCCTCACGAATCTGGAGATGGGCCAACCCAAATCGATTGCCGTTCCGTATATGGCCAGTTTGCAGGAGGTGCTGGACAGCGGTCAACCCAAAGATCACTACAATTTCTACCCCCTGACCGATCGCGTGGTTTTTTTCCACTCCAGAATGGTGCCTGAATTTGGCGCCGACGGGTCGGTAGACGGCGTATTGGCCATTGCCCGCGATATTACCCAGCTCAATGAAGCGAAAAATCTAAAACAGGCGTACGAAACAATTCAGCAGGCGGCCCTGGACCGAAATCAGCTGACCGAGCGGTTACAGGTCATTCTCGATTCATCGCAAACGGCTATTCTTAC
>JANXVQ010000168.1 GCA_025351545.1 Spirosoma sp. | reverse complement strand
TACCGGTATTTCAAGGATGGAGAAATTGCCTTCTCGTATACGTGGAACCAGACAAAGGACAATACCTCCTACAACGGAAACGTAGCCAATACCGCAACACTGGTACAATACACGGCTGGCGATCCCCGTACATTGAATCAGATGAATTACTCCGACAATCATTTTCGGAACAAGATTGTGGTTTACGGGAATACGCCTACTTTCTACGGATTCAACCTGGGCTTCCGCTTTTCAGGATTGACCGGCACTCGCTATTCGATGATTGTCAATGGCAACATCAACGGCGATTTCGTAGAAACCAACGATCTGGCTTTTGTCTACGATCCAAACAGAGCCGAAACGCCACAATACTTAAGAGATGGTATCAATGCGATTCTGAATAATCCAAACGTGGAAAAAAGTGCGAAAGACTATATCCGCAATAGCTTCGGGAAGATTGCCGAACGAAATGGCGGAGTTAACCCATTTTATGGAACGGTTGATTTGCGCTTGACCTACAGAGTCAAAACGCTCAAAAAACAATACATTGAACTATCCGGCGATCTGTTCAACACGGCCAACATGATCAATAAATCCTGGGGCGTTAACCATGCATTGGGAACCACCACGTTGCTGTCGAGATCTGGCTTCGACCCGGCCACCAACAATTATAAATATGCAGTAAATACAAATGCGGGTGTATCTGGTTTGAGCGGAAATCCTTATCAATTTCAGCTTGGCGCCCGATATGGATTTTAGTGCCACCTATATCAGTGTCATAGTGCTTTACTAATCAAACGGAGTTACCTGATTTAGGTAACTCCGTTTGGTGTATGCGACGATGCATTCAGTATAATTTGACGTAATTGCAATTACCCCAAAACAAGTTTATGCCTATTTCTTACATGATGAACCGGTCAACTAATCTTTACAGCGTTGGTGTGCTTCTTTTCCTGTCGATACTGGCAGGATGCCATCGAAAAAATAACTCGACTCAGGCAACACAGGAAACCGAGGTATATAAAAAACTGGCAGATAAGCGAGTTAATCTGCCTAATGGCTGGGCACTTACGCCACCCGGCCGAAGCCTCGATCTGGACGATTTACCCTTGAACTTAGTGGTGTCTCCCTCCAAAAAATACCTGGCCGTCACCAATAATGGGCAGAGTACCCAGAGCATTACCTTGCTGGATGCCCGTACGGAACAAATTCTGGATACCGTCAGGGTTGGTAAATCTTATTTGGGTCTGGCGTTTAGTGACGATGAGACGCGGCTATACGCATCGGGAGGGAACGACAACCAGATTCTGGTGTATAAACTGGAAAATCAGAAGTTACGGCCCGACGAACCCATTGTACTGGGGAAACCCTGGCCCGTAAAAATTTCACCGACAGGTTTATGCGTCGATGATGCCAAAAGTCGACTTTATATTGTCACCAAAGAGGACAGTTCCCTGTATATCGCCGATACGAAAACCCGGCAAATTCTTCATAAGCTAAACATAGGAGCTGCCGCCTATACCTGTATATTATCACCCGATAAAAATCAGCTTTTCGTCTCCCTCTGGGGCGGAGCCAGCGTGTTGATTGTTGATGTCAGTACGTTGAAAATAGTCGCTAAAATCAAGACCAATAAAAATCCGAACGATCTGCTATTGACCCGCGATGGGCGGTATCTTTTTGTGGCCAACGGCAATGACAATACGGTTGCGCTGATTGATGTGGCCAAACAGCAGGTTAGTGAAACGCTGACGACGTCGCTATTCCCCGATGCACCGGTAGGAAGCACACCCAATGGCCTGGCCCTGAGTGACAATGAGAATACGCTCTACATTGCCAACGCCGATAATAACTGTCTGGCGGTGTTTGATGTGACCCGTAAAGGCCACAGCCAATCCAGTGGATTTATTCCCACCGGCTGGTATCCAACATCGGTAAAAGTGATCGGCTCTAAGCTGTTCGTCACCAACGGAAAAGGGTTTTCCTCGAAAGCCAACCCCAGAGGGCCAAATCCCGTGCGAACGCGAACTCCTCAACAAGTTGGCCCTAATCCGCAGGCGAACCCCGGGCCGGTTCAGTACATTGGTGGCTTATTTAAAGGCACACTCTCGATCATCGACATTCCGGAAAGCGATGTATTAGCGGCCTACTCACGGCTGGTTTATGCTAATACACCCTACACAAAAAGCAAGGAACTCCAGTCGGAAGGGGAAGCTGGCAATCCAATTCCGATGCGGATCGGCGGGACTGGTCCGTCGTCACGATCACCGATAAAATATGTATTTTATATCATCAAGGAAAACCGCACCTACGATCAGGTTTTGGGCGATATGAAAGAAGGCAATGGTGATGCCGCTCTTTGTCTATTTCCTCAAAAAGTGACCCCGAATCAACATGCGCTGGCGAAACAATTTGTGCTGTTAGACAATTTTTACGTCGATGCTGAAGTCAGTGCCGATGGGCATAACTGGTCATCAGCCGCGTATGCCAATGATTATGTCGAAAAAAACTGGGTAACCAGCTACGGCGGTCGGGGTGGCACATATGATTACGAAGGCCAAAAAGAAATTGCTCACCCGCGCGACGGCTTTATCTGGGATCATTGTTTGCGGGCGGGTGTAAGTTTTCGGAGTTATGGCTGGTTTGCCGATGAGGAGAAGCCTAACATTAAAACGCTGGCGGGTAAATTTTGTCCGGCTTTCAAAGGGTATAACCTGGGTTATCTGGATAGCAAGCGGGAAGAAGCCTGGGAAAAAGATTTCGACGAACTGGTAACCGCCGGAAAAGTCCCCCAACTTAATACGGTCCGTTTTGGCAACGACCATACATCGGGAGCTCGGATTGGGCTGCCAACGCCCGATGCTGCCCTGGCAGATAACGATCTGGCCGTGGGCCGGTTTGTCGAGCATCTGTCCAAAAGCCCCATCTGGAAAGAATCTGTGGTGTTTATTTTGGAAGATGATGCCCAAAACGGTCCCGACCATGTGGATGCCCACCGTTCGATTGCGTTTGTGGCCGGAGGCTTTGTGAAACGTAATTTTGTCGATCATACCATGTATTCTACCTCTGGACTGCTGCGAACGATCGAATTAATTTTAGGTCTAAAGCCCATGAGTCAATACGATGCTGCTGCAACGCCCATGTGGCGTTGTTTCAACAAACAAGCTGATCCTGTTGGGTTTACCTCGCTCGAAGCGGGTGTTGATATCAACCAGAAAAACGTGGCTGTCAATCGAAACTCGAAACGATCATCGCTGTTCAACCTGACCCGTCCCGATGAGATTGATGACCTTATTTTCAGTGAAATTGTCTGGCAAACGGTACGGGGAGAAAATAGTGTTATGCCTGCTCCTCGCCGGGGTGCCTTTGTTCGAGCAGGAAAAGCCGGCCTGACCGACGATGATGATGATTAGATTCTCCAGTATTCACTTGTATTCGACCAGCTATCATAAATGTGATCCTGACGGAAGATAAGCTTAGCCGTGGGTTCAATGGTCTACGAGTGGGCGGAAAAGTCAGCCACCAGTTTATTCCGAACTGGTGGCTGACAACTTAATTTTACATAAAGCAGCTCTCATAAAAACGCCGAACTCAAGATGGTTCGGCGTTTTCCATTTTCTTAACTTAATTGTCAGAATCTTCAAGGTGCATTCAATGCTCTAAAGCGCGACTGGTTTGTTACTAGTGAACGATCAAAATCGGGACTTAAGAGGAACTTCATTATTTGTTGACTAATCTGCTCCGCGGTGATGATCGTACAAGATCCATTTTTTGTGTGCAAACCGGACGTCTTAATAACCAGGATTTTGCAGTAAGCTTGGGTTTAAAGACCGTTCGGTAGCCGGAATTGGATACAATCGTCGGAAGGTTTCATTATTATCTTTAAAGCCCCAGGCGTCCTCAAATTTGCTAAAGCGAATGAGGTCATTTCGGCGCCAGCCTTCCCACGAGAACTCGCGGGCGCGTTCGTCCAGCAGACCATTCAGGTCGATGCTTGTTGCCAGGGCTGTTTTGGCCCGCTTCCGAATTTTATTTATCAGTACGACCGGTGTTTGCAATTCACCACCAACGCTGGTTGTTATGGCCCCGCGTAGTGTGGCTTCGGCTTTCATCAGGTAGATGTCGGCCAGCCGGAATACAGGCATATCATTGCTTTGATAGCGGTCTGTAGACGAGTTTTTGTCGGGATAAAACTTTACCGAACGAATGCCCTTCGCCTGCGCCAGAATATCGTTCCCAACGTCCATTTTGGCTGGGTTCGTCAATGTTAACTCTGGCGAAAATTCCAGTTGCCAGGTAATCGTAGCGGTGCCATCGGCCCCGGCATAAGCAGCGTCCAGCCCTTTTTTAGTCGTTTGCGTTGTGATGGGAATGCCGTTGAAATCGAACTGCTTGCCCACCAGCCATGTATCGTTTCTGACATCACCCGGCAGGTTGAACCGTGCATAAAACTCTTTGATGGTACTCATGGCGATACTTGGCCGAAAGGGAATCGCGTATTTGGCCATCAACAGCGGGTGCGTAGCAAAGCGGGTAAACATATTGCCTTTCACAAGATTTGCGTCGTAAGGAACGGCAAAAATAATATCCTTGATCTGAGGCCCGTTATCGGGGTTAAAAATACTCTGGTAACTGTCATCCAGAGCGTATAAACCGCCGGCTTTCGTCAGAATTGTATCGCAGGCGGCTACCGTTTCGGCATACCTGGGCTGACCGGTATACACACTAGCGTTCAGATACATTTTCGCCAGCAAGGCCTGAGCCATCCATTTTGTCGCACGGCCATAGGTAGCGGCTCCGGTGGTTGTGGCCAGATTGGGCATAATGGCTTTCAGTTCGCTTTCGATGAAGGTGAAAACAGCGGCTCGTTTTGCGTTTGTTGGCAATTTAGTATCTCCAAAAACGGTTACAATCGGCACATCACCATACAAATCCATCATGTAAAAATAGTACAGCGCCCGCATCGCGCGTAACTCGGCAACCGACGCCGTTTTAGCTGGTGAATCTGGAGTAGTCTCAAACAGTTTGAGAATACGGTTAGCAATATTAATGCCGCCATATCCCCATTGCCAAACCCCTTTAACGGTAACGTGGTCGGGTGTCCAGTTGTGCTGGTGTAACTGTCGGTACTGCCCACCGTCGTCGAAGTTTCCGTCTCGGGCGGGGATAATAGCCTCATCAGTAGCCAGTTCCTGAAGTCGCCAGTAATCAATGGCATAGCTCGCGGTCGAACTTAAGGCCAGTTGCGTATAGACTGGACCGGTAGCTGTCAGGTAATCACTGCTGGTACTGGGAAAGTTTGCCGGCGTAAGCTCCGATTCGATCGGTACGATCAGGTCAGTGCAGCTGCTCAGCACGAGACAGAGAGTCAGTGCGCAGAGTGCAATATATTTATTCATGAATTTCATGGCTTCAGAAGATCTGTGTATCTGTCCTGCAATTGCCGATATCAGGCTAAAAATTTACTACAGGACAGAAGACAACGCGTTAAAATGAGATGTTTGCCCCGAACACGTACGAGCGCGTTTTAGGATAAAAATTGTTTTGATCAATGCCCGGCGTCAGGCCACCCAGGCTAATTTCAGGATCAATACCCTTGTATTTAGTGATCGTAAACAGGTTTGTGCCGGTTGCATAGAAGCGTAGATTTTTCAGCACTTTAGAGCCCGTTCTCACTGTGTAGCCTAGTGTGGCATTGTCTAGGCGGAGGTAAGAGCCATCGTCAATATAACGGTCCGAAATCAGGTATGAATTGATGTCGGTAATCGGCTCGTTCAGAATAATGCGGGGCTGGTTATAGGCATTGGCATCAGCTGGACTGTTTAGGCCAGCCAGCGTTGCATTCAGGATTTTGTTGCCCGTTACACCCCGCAGAAACACGTTCAGGTCGAAGGCTCCGAAGCGAACGCTGTTATTCCATCCGAAAAGCAGCTTTG
>JANXVQ010000136.1 GCA_025351545.1 Spirosoma sp. | reverse complement strand
CTGTTGCTGACTTTCTTCTATTCGTTGCCGGTTGACTACCCGTTCTGTAACGTCAACAGCCATGTTTAAAACAGCATAGACCTGGCCTTGATCAGTCGTTAGTGGTTGATAGGTAAAGGTAAACCAGTACGTTTGCAAGTGACCATCTGTCATTAAGTTCACCTGCTGCTCATTCGTTTGATACAGTATTCCGGTATCAAAGACCTGCTCCAGCAAACCAATAAAAGGTTGCCCTTCCAGTTCCGGCAAGGCATCGGCCAGTGCCATTCCAATCACCGCAGGGGATTTGCCCCACACCTTGATCATAGCGTCATTGGCCATGTCAATTATGAATTCTCTGGTTATGTAAACGGCTATAGCAAATGGGGCTTTTGCAATCAGGTCCTGGAAACGAGTTTCACTGGCTTCGAGCTTTTTTGCAGAATTCACCTGACTGGTCACCTCCGTTGCTACCTGCATTACGCCGGTCATTACATTGCCTTCGTAATAGGGGGTACACGTCAGGTTAAAATAGCCCGTCTCTAATTCACCCTCCCGATAGAGTGGAATCTCAATGGCCCATCCATTGTATGATTCGCCGGTCTGATAAACCTGCTGTAGTATATTTATAATGGGCTGGGCGCTTAGTTCGGGAATAGCTCGTAAGACTGTTTTTTTTAGAATTTCGGGTTGTTGATTGAGGAGGGTCTGCATTGCCTGATTAATTGTTTCAACTACTAAATCAGGGCCTTTCGCCACCAGCATAGCTACTGGTGTCTGCTCAATCATCTGTTGGATGCGGATATCACTTTGTTCACTCTTTTGGCGGTCCAGCACCGACTCCGTTATATCCTGGGCAATGCCAGCCAGTCGATACAATCCACCTGCTTCATTGACGTAACTTTGACCCGCGAATCGAATCCATCGCAGCGTACTATTAGTAGTGCCTATGATGCGAAAAGTAGTATCATGGACACCTTCTTTCAGGGTATTTAGCCATTGCCGGATGGCTAGATCAACTCGGTCTGCATCTGCGGGATGGATATGACTGATAACTTGTTCGTAGGTTAGTTGATTCTCCCCAACCACTCCAAACAGTTCCTGACACCGATCATCCCAGTCGACCAGTCCGGTAATCGGGTCTAACTCCCAGATACCCAATCGAACTGCCTTCAGAACGAAGTCTACATCCAAACGCTCTATGAGCATCTTCTTTTTAGTCAATGGCGTGTTATAGCCAGTCATTATTTATTGTTTTTTAACCAGTAAGTAAACATATAATACGGCTGTCTGTTCAGCACCTTATCGAGACTGTAATAACTGGGATTAAAGCTTTATTTGTAGTGAATTCGCCTGTCACCAAATGAATCTTATGTTTAACGCCAGCTTACACCGGTCGTATGCCGTAATGAACAGACATTTTCTACCTGTGCATAGACTGATTCCGGAAGTAGCTGCGTCATTGAAAGGCCCAATGAACGGACTGCCGCGAAGCGATCAAATAACAACATTTATGCCTGACTTTATGAGTTGCTAAAAGGCTATTTTAATGGCTAAATAACGATCTGTAGGGGTCAAAAATAGCTCATTTTCGTGCGGAAAGTTGTATTTATTTTGTTATTATTATAGAACGCAAAATAACTAATTTAAGCGAAAATGGAGTCTATTAATCTGCCTGCATTAGCGGCTCATCCATCGGTGTCGAGAGCTACCCGCATTACCCGTCGAAAGGTAAATGGACAAGCTACTGCGGCCTTACTGATTCAAATGGCGACTGAGATTTTGACCGCTTCGCCGACGCTTAGGAAGAAGGCCAATATTACGCTGATGGATTTAGCTGCGGCCGATAAAATACGAAAAGAGTTAACCCGGAAAACTTCCGTATTACACAAATAACTTAGTGGCCGTTAAAAAAGCTTTACCACTCAGGGTAAGGCTTTTTTAACGGCCATATATAAGTGCTACTATATTTTTTCTGTATTCAGTTACTTTTCTGATAGCTATACGTCTAAGAAAATTTTCTGTGACCCGGTAGGCTTAAAAATCGCTAGTGTCTTTGTGTGATTTAAATTCATCTTCACCCGACATACCGGCTTTTACTTGGTCTGGACTACAGACTCGACACGGAT
>JANXVQ010000130.1 GCA_025351545.1 Spirosoma sp. | reverse complement strand
TCTGAAAATAGTGAGGTAACGGTCTACTTCATGCTACTTATCTCAAACCCCGGAACAGGCTTAATTTTGCGCAACTATAACTTTGTCAATTTATCCAGTTGAATTTGAAGACATTACTCGTCATAGCTGGCCCTACAGCTGTTGGTAAAACCGCTTTGTGCGTTCAGTTGGCTAAAACGCTCAAAACAGATATTGTTTCGGCAGATTCACGACAGCTTTATCGCGAACTTAGCATTGGCACGGCTAAACCTATGCAGGCCGAAATGGACGGTATACGGCATCATTTCATTGACTCTCACTCCATCCTGAGTCCGGTAAATGCCGGACGATATGAGAAGGAGTGCCTTGCTACACTTAACACTTTATTTCAGGAAAAAGATATTGTGATTCTGTCGGGAGGAACGGGCCTTTACATAAATGCCGTTTGCTTTGGTCTGGACGATATGCCACCTGTGGCCCCTTTTTTGCGTGAACAATTGCTTGTCCGCTTTCAGGTGGAAGGATTAGAAATTCTTCAGTCCGAATTGCGCCAGTTAGATCCTGTCTATGCCCAGACAGCCGATTTACAGAACCCGATTCGTGTAACGCGGGCCCTGGAGGTATGCCTGGCTACGGGGAAGCCTTATTCTTCTTTTCGGCGTCGGCAAACAGTCGAGAGACCTTTTCGGTCGGTCTTGGTTGCCCTCGAACGCCCGCGTGAGGAACTTTACGCCCGTATTGATACCCGCATGGATACTATGCTGGCAGCAGGGTTAATCGATGAAGTCCGGTCGCTCCTACCCTATCGTAATCTGACCGCTCTACAAACGGTTGGCTACCAGGAAATTTTCCCGTATCTGGACGGGATCTACGATTACGACGAGATGGTTCGTTTACTCAAACGGAACTCCCGCCGGTATGCAAAACGCCAGCTCACCTGGTTCCGAAACCAGGGAAATTACCACTGGTTCGGACCAGAACAAGGCGAAGAAATAGTGGATGAGTTAATGAGAACTGCGAATTGATGTGCTATCAACACGCTATTGCGCCCGATACGCCAGCATGCCACCAACAACGTTTCGAACGTTATTGAACCCATTTTGCTCCAGAATCTGCTGTGCCATACCACTACGTTTACCCGACCGGCAATGAACAATTACTTCTTCATCCTGCAAGCCGTCGAGTTCATCTAAACGATACGACAGGTCACCAAGCGGAATGAGGGTGGCGCCAATGTTGTCGGCTTCGTATTCGTCGGGTTCGCGAACATCGAACAAGTTTAATTTTTCGCCCTTGTCGAGCCGCTCTTTTAATTCCTGTACGGTAATATCCATGTTTATTGTTTCGGGTTACAGTCTTAATTTAAAAGTAAGCTGCAAACTGGTTAATGTTGAATAATCATTTTTTGCACAACGGCTCGTTTGTCAGCAAAAAGCCGGATTAAATATAAGCCATCAGGCAGATAACTCAAATCTAACGTTTGTTGCCCGCGACTTGGTTCGAGCGTGAGCAACAGCCGACCGCTACTGCTCATTACATCCAGCCTGGTCAGGTGCGGATCGTCCCAGCGAATAAGACCGGGCGTTGGGTTCGGATAGGTTCGCAACAGAGCTAGCGGTTCGGGTTCAGGGATAGCGGTTACGATAGTGTCGGGTCTGGCTCCCATCACTGGCCGCAACATAAACGCACCCTGTACATTCAATGACGCTGACGTTAAATTCTGTTCCCAGTTAGAACCGCCATTATAAAAAATCTGTGCACCAAAGGGGCTACTTTTATCAAAACCCAACCGTAGCAGAGTTGTATCACTGTTACTAATTTGCTGATAACCAACATAAAAAGTGTCTTTTACAGAAACGCTTTTAGTGAACGTAAAGTCAACAAAACCATTGCGAGATGCCGGATATTGTGAAGCAAACGATTGCTGGTAAATAGTAGAACCAGGTCGGCCAGCACGGTTGCTATACACATTTATAACGAAGGGCTGTCCGGTTTGGTTGGTTGTAAATGGCACAATACAGGCTCGAATACCACTAATAGCATCGGGCTTGTTAAGAATAAATCGCACGGCTATTTGTTCGCGCTGCCTGATTTGCTGAGCATACTCCCAGGTTCCATCGTCGTAGGCATAATAATTATCGAGAACCGCTACGGCCGAAATTGTATCATTCTGGCGAAGATTAACACCTAAAATAGATGGGTTTTGATCATCTGTCGTCAGTAGATCTACTTTATAGCGCAATGACGCTCTGGTAGCCGAGCCGAAGCTCATAACGGGTGCAGGTTTCACTATTTTACGCTGTGAGCTGAGCGAGGCAATCAAGACCGAATTTGTTTGTGGATCATCCTGTACAACACGTCCCGACACCTCATCGCGTACTGTAAAATGGAACGTTGTGAAGTTGAAATTATTAAACAGGTTATTAATATCTGTAGTAACGGAATCAGCCGTTTCTTTGGCTGGATTGACCTTGTACTGCGATAGTGGCATGGCGGTGTACCGTTTCAGGAAGGGCGTAAGTGCTTGCCGCATCGCCACATCTTTCACAAATTTGTCATTTACCGACCGGCCCCGGTTTAGATAAATGTAGTCTAGGTTCCAGGTATCAAATGGCCCCGACTCCCGCCCGAATGAACGAAAGCGAAAGGCAAATCCAGTGTGAAAATAGTTAACATTACGCACTGGGATAAATACCTGAAAGAAATTATTATTGACAATACCGCCCACAATAGCCCATACAGTTCGCCATTTACCGGTACGATCCAGAAATTGAAGGGTGAGCGAATCACCAGCCTGACGGCTTAGAGAATCGCCGGGATCAGGCAATTCACCTAACCCTTTCGCTTGCCAGTAGAAACTCAGGTAAACAGAATCGGCAGCGGACAAACCGTCCAGATTAATAGGTAATGAAGCCAACGTGTCTGTGTAACCCTGCGCCAGAGGATTGTTTTGTACATAGGGTCGGCCATTTGCCTTTAGCCCGTCAAACGACGCGATGTTAACGGTTGGCTGATTGATACCCATGGTGTTGTTGATGTATACGCCACTACCTGATTTCCAGCGGGCGGCATCAGGCTGATCAAGGCCGGGACGCCCAGTCGCCGTTGAAAAATCATCGAAGAAAGGAAGTTTCAGCGATGATTGTGCAATGGATATAGAGGTCCATAATAAGCAGGCAATAAGCAGGAAGCCGCGCAGAAAACGTCCGGCAAACGATATGTTCGGCTGATAAAATAAAGCAATTCTCATCTGGTATTTGGGCCGGAAATTATTTTTATTGGTCCGGTTCAATTGGCCCCACGATCCACAGATCCATTGTTTCGCCAACACGAATGCGCTCGCCGGATCGGGCTTCGGGTCGTTGCCGAACCACAGTGCCAACTTCCTTCTCTGGATCTTCAACGGAAATTTTCGTGCCAACTTTCAAATTCGACCCACGAATAGCGGCTTCGGCTTCGTCGAGGGGTAATCCTACAACGTTCGGAATCTCAAACATCGTACTTCCTAAGCCATCTCCAACTTCAAGATCTATTTGAGCGCCCTTTGGCACGGGAGTTCCGGGCGTAATTTCTTTGCCGTTGTATAGCTGACGAAGCACCGAATTTTTGGCTACATCGGGCACATAAATTGGGTCGCCGGTGACCAGATCCAGCGATTTAAGGTTTAGTTCAGCACTCCGAAGCGTTAAGCTAACGAGGTTGGGCATTTGCACCATTGGTGCCACACGCTTGGTAATAGTCACATATATTTTACGACCCTCCTTTACTTTAGAATTGGCCCTTGGGTATTGCTGAATAACCGTTAGCGGCTGTGCTCCGGCCACAAACGTGCAATCACTGACTTCGTAACGCAGGTCGCGATCATCTAAAAGATTCTGCATTTCATCCAGACTCAGCCGGGTTACGTCGGGCACCGTAATGGTTTGCCCGTGGTTGGTTGTGAACGGCAGGTAGATAAAGAAAAATGCCAGAAACAAAGCAGCTATCAGGGCTATAATAATGCCAATATGAATCAGCAGGTCAGAAAAGGAGCGGGTGCTGATTTTAGCCATTCGAGAGTGGTGATTAGTGCAGTTTTATTGACCACACTACGTTCATTTAGTTTACTAATGTCACAAAAGTAGCAGAATCCGCAACCGCCTACCGATAGCCCGCCAACATTTTTTTAAGGTATTTACCAACAATATCGAACTCAAGATTTACGGTATCGCCAACTTTCAGATCCCGAAAAGTAGTGTGCTCGTGCGTATAAGGAATAATCGTCACCCGGAAGCGGTCATCTTCAGAGTTAAAAACGGTTAAACTAACGCCGTTGATACAAATGGAGCCCTTTTCGACGGTTATGTTTCTGTGAGTGGGTTCGGTGCCCATATCATACTGAAAATCAAATAACCAGCTGCCATTTAAATCCTGCACGTTGGTACAAATACCGGTTTGATCAACATGCCCTTGCACAATATGCCCATCAAAACGGCCATTGGCGGGCATACACCGTTCGAGATTAACCCGATCACCAAGATTGAGGCTGCCAAGGTTCGTTTTTTTCAGGGTTTCGTCTACGGCCGTTACCGTATAACTTCCATCAGCTATGCTGGTGACGGTCAGGCAAATACCGTTATGACTGACACTCTGGTCAATTTTCAGTTCGGGAGCCAGTGATGACTCGATGCGGAAAGTCAGGTTTGTACCTTCTGCTTCGATAGCCGCTACACGACCGGTG
>JANXVQ010000115.1 GCA_025351545.1 Spirosoma sp. | reverse complement strand
ATTTAAAGGCGAACCCAATGCGTTCGACTTTATGAAGCCTCTGGAGCGGCTGATTTACCGATTAGGGGGCATTGACGAGACCGCCGAGTTGACCTGGAAACAGAATTTAGTGGCGCTGTTAACTATTAACCTGGTCTGGCTGATAATGGCGTTTGTTTTGCTGCTGACTCAGGGTAGCCTGCCCCTCAATCCCGATGGAAACCCCTCGCAGACACTGGATCTGGCCTTCAACACGGCCATTAGTTTCGTTGTCAACTGCGATCTGCAACACTACTCGGGTGAGTCGGGAGCAACGTATCTGACGCAACTGGCCGTCATGATGTTTCTGATGTTCACCTCGGCGGCTACCGGCATTGCCGCAGCCGTGCTGTTGTTCAGATCATTCATGCCGCAAATTGCCGAAACAGTGGGCAACTTCTATGTGCTGTTCACCCGCTCAATCACCCGCCTGCTGTTACCCGGTTCCCTTATAATTGCCTTAATTCTGGTATTCAACGGTACACCAGCGAGCTTCGACGGGAAAGATACGATTGTGAGCATGCAGGGTGATACGGTCGTTGTTTCGCGCGGACCAGCCGCTGGCTTTATTGCTATCAAGCACCTGGGCACCAACGGTGGGGGCTGGTTCGGGGCCAACTCGGCGCATCCGCTCGAAAACCCTAACTACCTGACCAATATGGTCGAAATGATTGCGCAAATGCTTATACCCATTGCCATGATCTTTGCGCTGGGCTTTTTTATTAACCGGAAGCGGTTTGCCTTGGTGATTTACGGGGTTATGACCCTGGGTTTTCTCATCCTGGTGATCCCAACGATTTTTAGCGAATTGGGTGGGAATCCAGCCATTGCGCAAATGGGCATTTCGCAACCAACGGGGGCTATGGAAGGTAAAGAAGTACGTTTCGGGCCAGTAGCCTCGGCGTACTGGAGTATCGCAACAACTGTTATTTCGACGGGGTCGGTCAACTCCATGCACGACTCCTCAATGGCCATGTCGGGCATGATGGAGCTGCTGGGCATGATGGTCAATGCCTTCTACGGTGGTGCAGGGGCGGGTCTGTTGAACTTCTACTATTTCCTGATCATCGCCGTGTTTATTTCGGGTCTGATGGTGGGTAGAACACCCGAACTATTTGGGCGGAAAGTAGAAGCCAGGGAGATCAAGATTGCATCGATTGTAGCCCTGCTCAGTACTTTACTTGTCAAAGGGGGTACGGCTCTGGCAGCATGGCTCTTTATCAATCATGGCGCTGCGGCCTGGGCAGTGCAACCCTCAGCCTGGCTCAACAATCCCGGTTTCCACGGTTTCTCAGAGATGCTCTACGAGTTCACCTCGGCTAACGCCAATAATGGATCGGGCTTTGAAGGTCTGGGAGATAACAACTTCTTCTGGAACTTCTCAACGGGTATCGTACTGCTTCTCGGACGGTTTATTCCCATTATTGGCCCGGTAGCTATTGCGGGCCTACTAGCTCGTAAGAAATACGTTCCTGAATCGTCGGGTACGCTGCCAGTCGATACCTCGACGTTTGGCCTGATGATTTTCGCCGTCATTTTCATTATTACTGCGCTATCCTTCTTTCCTGCCCTCGCGCTGGGACCACTGGCCGAGTACTTTTCACTCAAATAAAAACCAAAGCTGATGGCTTGATTTACAGGCCATCAGCTACTCTGGAATCGACAAAACGGTTCAATACAACTATGGTAAAGCAATCATCCTCCCCCAGCCTATTCCAGCGTGAACTTGTTGGAACGGCTATTCGGGAGTCGTTCGTCAAATTAAATCCGGCCATTTTGATTAAAAATCCGGTGATGTTTACCGTCGAAATCGGCACCCTGATTATGGTGTTTGTGACGATATACATCGCCTTATCAGGCGACAAATCGCAAGGATCGCTGGTCTACAACATCATTATTACGCTCGTGCTGCTTATCACAGTGCTTTTTGCCAACTTCGCCGAGGCTATTGCCGAAGCAAGGGGGAAAGCGCAGGCCGAATCGCTCCGTAAAACCCGTCAGGAAACACCCGCCAAAGTCATACGGCCGGTGGGCAATATGTACACCAACGAACGGTCCGCCGGTGCGGTTGAACTCATCTCATCGGCTCAACTCGTTAAAGGCGATGTTTTTCTGTGCGAAGCAGGGGATATTATTCCTTCTGACGGTGAAATTATCGAAGGCTTAGCCACCATCGACGAATCGGCCATTACAGGTGAATCGGCCCCGGTCATTCGGGAAGCGGGTGGCGACAAATCGTCCGTAACGGGCGGAACAAAAGTGCTCTCAGATCGGATTAAGGTGCAGGTGACCACCCAACCCGGCGAATCCTTCCTCGATAAAATGATTGCGCTGGTTGAAGGGGCTACCCGGCAGAAAACACCAAATGAAATCGCGCTGACTATTTTGCTGGCGGGCTTTACGCTGATCTTTATCATCGTCTGCGTAGTTCTCAAACCCTTTGCCGACTATGCCAACACGCCCATTACGATTGCGGCTCTGATCTCACTCTTCGTCTGTCTGATTCCCACTACGATTGGTGGGCTGTTATCCGCCATCGGGATTGCGGGTATGGATCGGGCTCTCAGAGCGAATGTAATTGCTAAATCAGGCCGGGCGGTGGAAACGGCGGGCGATATTGACACCTTGCTGTTGGACAAAACGGGAACCATTACCATTGGCAATCGGAAAGCGACGAGTTTTTACCCAGCACCGGGTATATCTATGGACGACATGATTCGGGCCTCGGCGCTTAGTTCGCTGGCCGACCAAACTCCGGAAGGTAAATCGATTGTCGAACTGGCAGGACCGAAGGTAACTACCCGGCTCTCAACGGAGGGCTCGACACTGATTAAGTTCACCGCCGAAACACGCTCGTCGGGTATCGACATGCCAACGGGTGGACCCGACGGTGGACCCATTCGTATTCGAAAAGGGGCGACAGACTCGATTCGCAATATTGTATTAAAGGCCGGTAACAAATTTCCGAATGAAACGAACGAGCAGGCGAACAAAATTGCCGCCAACGGAGGAACCCCGTTAGTCGTCATCGAAAATGAGCAGGTCAAGGGTGTCGTGGAGTTACAGGATATCATCAAACCCGGCATTGCCGAACGCTTCGAGCGACTGCGGAAAATGGGGGTCAAAACCGTGATGGTGACGGGCGACAACCCGCTGACCGCCAAGTTTATTGCTGAGAAAGCAGGCGTCGATGACTTCATTGCCCAGGCTACGCCGGAGGATAAAATGAACTACATCCGCCGTGAACAAACGGGTGGCAAACTGGTGGCCATGATGGGCGATGGTACAAACGACGCGCCCGCCCTGGCGCAGGCCGATGTAGGCGTTGCAATGAACTCGGGTACGCAGGCCGCTAAAGAAGCCGGGAACATGGTGGATCTGGACAACGACCCCACGAAACTGATCGAAGTCGTTGAAATTGGGAAGCAGTTGCTGATCACACGCGGTACGCTAACGACCTTCAGTATCGCTAATGACGTCGCTAAATACTTCGCCATTGTACCGGCCTTATTTACGCTGTCGATACCTGCGCTGCAAGCGCTGAACGTTATGGGTCTGCATTCACCCGAATCAGCGATTTTGTCGGCGGTGATCTTCAATGCGATCATTATCCCGATGTTGATTCCGCTGGCGCTTCGCGGTGTGGAATATAAACCGATTGGGGCTTCGGCTTTGCTGCGCCGGAACCTGTTTATTTATGGCCTTGGTGGACTTATTGCTCCATTCATTGGTATTAAACTGATTGATATAGTCGTAGGACTATTTGTATAGTGCAACCATACACCAGGTTAAAACCCGGCGCAAAATAAAATCAATTGCACTGGGTTTTAACCCGGTGGTAACAGACAAAAACTATGAAAAAGAATATTGGACCAGCCATTCGACTCACTTTAGTCATGCTGGTGTTGTTAGTTGTTATTTATCCTTTGGTAGTAGCCGGCATTGCCCGATTGGCCCCCGGTGGCGGCAAAGGAGAGACTGTCACGGTAAATGGTAAAGTAGTTGGCTACAAGTTGATTGGCCAGAAATTCACGGAAGATCGCTATTTCAACAGTCGCCCGTCGGCCGTCGATTACAATGCCGCCGGTTCGGCAGGTTCCAACAAGGGCCCTTCGAACCCAGACTATCTGAAAGCTGTGCAGGCTCGCATTGATACATTTCTGGTGCACAATCCGGGTATTAACAAAGCCGATATTCCGGCCGAGTTGGTAACGGCTTCAGGGTCGGGACTGGACCCTGATCTCTCGCCCGCCGGGGCTGAAATCCAGGTGGCCCGGGTTGCCAAAGTTCGTGGGGTATCTGCCCAACGATTGACTCAATTGGTTAATCAGCAAACCAAAGGCCCGCTGTTTGGAATTTTCGGTCCAGCCAAAGTGAATGTCTTAGCGCTGAACGTAGCACTGGATCAACTCAAGTAATGGATTACCCGGCAGTCTGGTCAACAATCGGACTGTCGGGTTTTCAATCACCAGTATGATTATACAAGGTATTGGAGCTTTGTGCTTCTTTCCGGCCTTGGCCATCGGGCCCATTGCCGAGTATTTGACCCAATAGGACTGGATGGATCTACCAGTTATTTTTTTTGCTTATTCCCTACCGTGTTATCCGTTACGCCGGGAATGAAAATAAAACGGAACACAACAAAACTACAAACATGAAAACAGTATTTACAACATCGACCTTTGTGGTTGGTGTGATCACCGCATCGATGGCGCAGATTAAAGACACGATAACCACCTCCGCCCCTACTCAGGTGCGGTCCGACGTTTCGCGGTCCGACGTTTCGGCTACGACTATATCCCACAGCTCAGGACTAACCATATCGGGCTATATTGAAGCGTATTACAGTCATGATTTTACCGCTCCCAAAACGGCGCAGGAGCGTCCCGGCTTTTTGTACAACCACAAGCGAAACCGCGAGGTAAATATCAATCTGGCGTTCATAAAAGCGGCTTATGCCGGCGAACGGGTACGCGGAAATCTGGCCATTCAGGTGGGCACCTACGCTCAATACAACTATGCCGCTGAGCAGGGGTTAGTGAAAAACATTTTCGAAGCCAATGCGGGCGTCAAATTGAGTAAAAAAAAGGACCTTTGGCTCGATGCGGGTATTTTCTCATCGCATATTGGCTTTGAAAGCGCCATCTCGAAAGATTGCTGGACGCTGACCCGCAGCATACTGGCAGAAAATTCACCTTATTATCTGTCAGGTGCCAAATTGACGTATAACACAGCGAATGGTAAATGGACGCTCCTGGGATCGGTCTTGAATGGCTGGCAGCGAGTGGCCAAACTACCCGGCTACAGCGGCCCTTCGGTTAGTACCCAGGTGCAGTACCGCCCGTCGTCGAAGGTAACGTTGAACTGGAGTACGTTTATTGGTTCCGACCGACCCGATTCGCTGAAACAGGGACGATTCTTTAACAACTTTTACGCCATCATTAACCCTACCGGAAAGTTTGGTGTCATTCTGGGATTCGACATTGGTGCAGATCGGAAACCGATTGTCAGCGGTAATCGCCGGGTAGGTAACGGCAGCTACGTCTGGTATTCGCCGGTGGTTATTGCCCGGCTTGCTACCAGCGACAAAAGTTATCTGGCTGGACGCATCGAGTATTACAGCGACAAAAACGGCGTCATTATTGCAACCGGAACGGCTAACGGTTTCCAGACCTTTGGCTACTCATTGAACTACGATTACGCCATTTTGCCCAACGCTCTATTTCGGATAGAAGGGAAGGTATATAACAGCAAAGACGCCATTTTTGAAACCAATAATGGCCTGAGTAAAACCAATACATCACTGACAACGAGTTTAGCCATTAGTTTCTAACGCATTTTAACAACACGGCTCCTGAGCCACACGACTATATAGGGCGTGTGGCTCAGGAGCTTACTAAATTGTATGCAGACAGACGACCGCGATCAATCCGCCGACCACTTTCTCCGGCTCATCAAAGAGTCCAGGCGGGGAAAGTTCAAAATTTATATTGGCATGAGCGCGGGCGTGGGCAAATCATACCGTATGTTGCAGGAAGCCCATGCGCTACTAAAAAGCGGAATTGATGTCAAAATTGGCTTCATTGAAACCCACAACCGGGCCGAAACACAGGCGCTGATTGATGGCGTACCCATCATTCCCCGGCGAACATTGTTCTACAAGGGCCGGGAATTAGCCGAGATGGATGTGCAGACGGTCATCAACCTGCACCCCGAACTGGCTATTATCGATGAGCTGGCTCATACTAATATACCCGGCTCTAAAAATGAAAAACGCTGGCAGGATGTGCTGGAAATTCTGGATGCAGGCATCAATGTGATTTCGGCGGTCAATATTCAGCACATAGAGAGTCTGTATGATGATGTTCGCCAGATAACGGGCATCAACGTAACCGAGCGTGTTCCTGACCGGGTGCTGCACCTGGCCGACGAAGTGGTGAACATTGACCTGACAGCCGATGAGTTAATTAACCGCCTGAAAGAAGGCAAAATCTACGATCAGGCGAAGGTGGCCACAGCGCTGACCAATTTTTTCCAAATCGATAAAATCCTGCATCTGCGGGAACTGGCCCTGCGGGAGGTAGCCACCGCCGTCGAACGGAAAATAGAAACCTCGCTGCCACCGAATGGGCAGACCAAGTCGGAGCGATTTCTGGCCAGTATCAGCTCGAACCCCGAGATTGCCCGGCGGGTTATTCGCAAAACAGCCCGGCTGGCCGCCTATTTTAACTCGCGCTGGTACGTGCTGTATGTGCAAACCCCGGCTGAAGACCCCGTTCGTATCCGGCTGGATCTGCAACGGCATCTGATTAATAATTTAAAACTTGCTACTGAATTAGGAGCCGAAGTGATTCAGGCCAAAGGCGACAATGTGGTGAATTGCATTATGGAAGAAGTTGAAAACCGGAAGGTAACAACGGTTTGTATTGGCAAACCCCATTTCAGCCTGATTCAAATCATCCTGCGAACATTTGCCTTCAATCAGCTGCTTAACCGGCTCTCGGAGTCGGATACGGACTTAATTATTCTTTCCTGATTATGACCCTTAAAACCAAAGTATCGCTCTCGCTGGTCTTCCTTTTTAGCATTATCCTGATGCTGGGCGGGCTGGGGGTTTTTTATTTCAACAAGCTATCTCAGGATTCAAAGGCAATTTTGAAAGATAACTACATCTCGCTGGAGTTTACCAGCAGTATGCAGAAAGCCTTGACTACGCTCGACGATCCGGATGCGCTCGATGACTTCGAGACAAACTTAAAAAAACAGGAAGGCAACCTCACGGAAGTAGGTGAAGGACAAGCCACGAGTGCCGTACGTCGGGAGTTTACCCGGCTGCGGCCTAACACTACTGATATAGTGACTATCAACCGTATCCGGCAGCATTTATTTACCATCGATGAGTTGAACCGGCAGGCCATTGTCAGAAAGAGCAAAACGGCCGAACAAACCACTAAAGATGCGCTGCTCTGGCTGGGCTCTATTGGCACCTTCTGTTTCCTGATTGTTTTTTCATTCATCATTAACATTCCCAGTTACATTGCGGGGCCGCTTCGGGAGCTGACCCGGGGTATCAAACAGATTGCCAGCCGCAATTTTGAGGAGCGGTTGCATTTTCGCTCCAGTGATGAATTTGGTGAACTGGCCACCTCCTTTAACTCCATGGCCCAGAAGCTGAATGAATACGAACATTCGAATCTGGCCCGGGTCCTGTTCGAGAAGAAACGAATCGATACGTTGGTAGAGATTATGAGTGAGGGTATCATTGGTCTGGATGAGAAACGTCGAATTCTGTTTATCAATCCCGTAGCGGAACGCTTGCTGGGTGTAGAGCGAACACAACTCATCGGTAAATATGCACCCGATGTAGCCACGTCCAACGATTTGTTACGAGCACTTATCCAGGATATTATGACGGATCAGGAGACTTTCCAGCCAGCGTCGACAATGGGGCTGCTTCCGTCTGAGCCAGGCAGTAATTTGCTGAAAATCTATGATCCGGGACTGAACGGCAAAGGGAAGGAAAGTTACTTCACCAAAGAAATTCATGCGGTTGAAGTTACCCCAACCGGTGAAACACAAACGGTGCATGCGGGATACGTGATTATGCTACTCAATATCACTTCCTACAAAGAACTGGACCTGGCCAAAACAAACTTCATTGCTACGGTTTCGCATGAATTGAAAACGCCCATTTCGGCTATTAAAATGAGCCTGAAACTTTTAGCCGATAAACGACTGGGCGCCCTCAATAGCGAGCAGCAGGAGATGATCATACATGCGGAGGAAAACACCGACCGGCTGTTACGCTTAACGGGGGAGTTACTTAATATGACTCAGGTTGAGTCCGGACAAATACAGCTTCAAATCCAGGCTACCAGTCCGGCCGAGCTGGTACGCGTAGCCATCAGCGCCCTCAAAACACAGGCCGAACAGAAACAGATCCAGTTTGCGCTGTCTATTCCGCCTGATTTACCCGCCGTGAAAGCCGACCCTGACAAGGCCTCCTGGGTTCTGATTAATTTTCTATCGAATGCGATACGGCATAGCCCGGAGCAGTCGTCTATCGATATTACGGCTCAGCCATTGGAAGGTCAGGTTGAATTTATCGTGCGCGATTATGGCCCCGGCTTACAGGAAGAGCACCGGGAACGTGTTTTTGAACGCTATTATAAGGCACCCGGCCTCAATGGACCCTTTAGCGGAACAGGTCTGGGACTGGCCATTTCGAAGGAATTTATTCAATCGATGGGTGGTCACATCGGGTTGCACTCCGATGTGGGTCCGGGAGCCGCTTTTTATTTCCAACTGGCTATTATCTAAAGTGACCTGCCGATTCGGTAGAAACGTGTAGTTACCAGGCCGGTCACCCGGACGCGGATTCGGGACAATATTCGGAATATCGACTTACCTGGCTCAGTCTGTCAACAAATCAGGGCTTTCTTATAAAAACTGACACGTTGATAATCAGACTATTCTTGTGAGGTCGGTTTCTTCAAACCGACCTCACACAAGGCATTTTTATAAGAAAACCCTGGTCAACAAATAGACTCACTTACGATTGTGTTAGTGGATTATGCAACGAAATCCAGCTGGGTGTCGTTTCACAGACAGCATAGCATAACCCAAAATCTTTATCCGCCCGATTATGAATAAGAAAGGACCCATCATTATTATTGAAGACGATGAAGATGACCAGTTACTGTTGATCGAAGTCTTTAAAAGGCTTACGATTACCAACGAAATTATCTTTTTCGAGGATCCTGAAGAAGCCCTGATTTACTTGACCTCTAGTGACGTTGAGCCGTTTATTGTTCTTTCCGATATTAATATGCCAAAATTGAGCGGGCTGGAATTGAGAGAGAAGGTTCACGCGAACGAGAGCTTACGATTGAAATGCATTCCTTATTTGTTCTTTACGACCAGCGCTGAGCAACAGCATGTTATCGACGCTTATTCGAAGTCAGTCCAGGGCTTTTTTGTCAAGCCAATCAGCCTGGACAAATTGGAACAAATGATGCGGAAAATAATCGACTACTGGCTGGAATGTACCTCGCCTGACTATGTGCGGTAGTACGTGCAGGGCAGGTTTCGTGCCAACCATATTGTCTTTCAGCTTAGTCCGAACGGCTACGTCTATAACCGATACCGTAGCCGCTCCCTGATTAGTTATGTAAGCGGTAGTTCCATTTCTGGTGAAGGCAATAGCGTGATCGGAAAAAGCCCACAGACCAGGCCATGTCTATGCCAGACACAAAGCAGACGAGTATAGAAATGGATTTTCATTCGGCAAGATTTGCTACACGGCCGTTTCATTCATGGCCAGCAATAGTCATCACGCGGCTGATGTTTGCCAGCTCTGCGCTCACCTTTGTGAAGTCGATTTTACTGTGCTCAATTAATCGTAACAGAATTCATCATTACCTGGCCGTCTATTTCCCAAACGCATAACGCCGTTTTTCCTGTTACGGCGATGCTGGGCATCTGGCCCTTCCCTACGGAGATGGCTGAATTATCCGCTGATTTAATCCAAATCGTGCCGCCCTCATCCCAGGCCAGCACAGGTCTGGCTGTTCCCGAAGCGAGCGTTACGTTACGACCCGTCGTAATGGGTTTTTCCGTCTCGCCCGGCAAACAGGTGTACAACGTGTTTTCGCGTCGCCAGGTGGTTAGGGGCCGACCGCTTGCCGACAATACGACCGCTCCTCCGTCCATGGGGCAAGCCGTTAGTTTCCAGTTACCTGTGCCCAACTTTTGGGCAGCTGCGTAGGTTTTGCCCCCATCGGCCGAGTGAGCCAGGTATAAATTTCGGGAACCGTCGAGCCAGTTGCGAAACTGAACATAAACATTGTTGTCTCTTGCGGCAATCGACACTTTACAGCATTCGCAGACAGTGCCATCCGGTGAGTGGTAAATAACCTGATTGGCAAACCAGGTACGCCCGCCATCGCGGGATGTAGCGCCAACAATTTTATTCTTCTTATCGTCACGCAAGTCCAGCCAGGCCGCATGGAAGGTGCCGCTTCCCGTGCCCGCCACAGCCTGAAACCCCTCTTTCGCTATTTGTGGTACATCGTTGATTCGCACGGCAGGTGACCATTGATTGGTGGCCCGGTTGAGGGAGTAAGCAACTATATCTCCTTGCCGATTCACAGCGGTAATGACAACAAATTGGTTAGTAACCGCTAGCTGAGGCCCACGTTTAGCCCCGGCCACCAAATTCGGCAGGATGGCCACCTTGCCTGGTGAGGAAAAAGAAGCAGTTTGGTTTTTGGCCGTAGCGTAATAGATTGTTGAATCCTGACCATATACCAGATGTACCGTTCCGGAAGCATCAGTAATAACAACAGGTAAATGCCCGGATGCGACTTTTTGAGGGGTTGTTGAGGACTGAGCTTTTGCCGAAATAACCCATAGCTGTAATAGAACAAAGAACAGAGAGCGCATGACAGAGAGGAATAAGCAACTGAATGTATAAAAATGATAAAGCGAATTTAGGCTGATATATAATTAAAAGCAGTGCTGCCAATTTTCAGACATGTCAGAACAAATGATTTTAGCCTGATAAGGCATGACCGGACTAAGAGCCAGGCGAACCGTGCCTACAAATTTCTAACGTGTTCGGCACAGCTTGCCGTTTATAGTTTATGTCCTGAAATTAATGGAAAGTTTATATAAAAAATCAACGTTCAACAAGTGTTCGCAAGTAAACGGTGTCTGCTGCTGCCAGAGATGGGTCGGGTAATTCCACGTTTGCGAATGGTGGCGATCACTGTATTCGGCCAAATGTTGTAGTCAATCAAATCACCAGGACACTACACCGCGTCAGGATGGCGGCTGACATTCACGCCAAATACCGCTTCCGGAGCGTCAAGTTGGCGTGAATGTCAGAAGAGAGAGCAATTTTTACGCGTGTCTTTGAAATACCTTTTTGTCGTGGGGAGCGAATTTATGTTGTTGTTTCAATGCAAAATTGACCATCAGGATCAGCACCGGCACTTCGATCAGCGGCCCCACCACAGCCGCAAAGGCGGCACCCGAATTGATGCCGAATACGGCAACAGCCACCGCAATGCCCAGTTCGAAATTATTGCCTGCTGCGGTGAAGGCGAGCGACGTAGATTTGGCGTAATCGGCACCGGCTCGTTTCGAGAGATAAAAAGCCGAAAAGAACATGATGGCAAAATAGATCGTCAACGGGAGGGCGATGCGCAGCACGTCGAGTGGAATGGACACAATGAGTTGGCCTTTCAAGCTAAACATGACCACAATTGTAAACAGTAAGGCGATAAGTGTGATGGGGCTGATGGCGGGCAAAAACGTCTGCTCGTACCAGTGAAGGCTTTTCAAACGGGTGAGAATGATCCGTGAAAACATGCCTGCCAGGAAGGGCACGCCCAAATAAATGAATACGCTTGTGGCCACTTCGCCGATGGTGATATTCACTTCGTAGCCATGCAGTCCAAGCAAGGGTGGCAGCACGGTGATGAACAGCCAGGCATAGACCGAATAGAACAGCACCTGGAAAATGCTGTTGAAGGCTACCAGTCCGGCCGCATATAGCCTGTCACCCCCTGCCAGGTCGTTCCAGACAATCACCATCGCAATGCAACGGGCAATGCCGATCATGATGAGACCGGTCATGTATTCGGGTTTGTCGGGCAGGAAAATAACGGCCAGACC
>JANXVQ010000101.1 GCA_025351545.1 Spirosoma sp. | reverse complement strand
TGCCAGCAACTTCCTATCCCTTTATGTCTAACACTCCATGAAAAACCTTTTCTTATTGGTCGTACTATGCCTGATTTCGGTCAGCCTTTATGCACAGAATCCGGCTAGTCCGGCTCGTTTTACGTTGCAGGGCCGCGCAGTCGATACCTCAGCGGCACCCTTACCCGCGTCAACCGTAATGTTGCTGAGTGCCAAAGATTCGTCGCTCGTTAACTTTACCCGTACGGGAGAAAATGGCGCATTTTCGTTCAAAAACCTTAAGTCAGCCAATTACCTGCTGAAAATCTCTTTCGTGGGTTTTATTCCCTACAACCTGGTCATTAAGCCAACGGGCGAGGCCATCGTTGACGTTGGTGCGCTAAAACTAAAACCCATTACCAGAGAGCTGATGGAGGTTGTAGTCAGGACAGCAAAGGCTCCCCTGACGATTAAGGGCGACACGATTGAGTATAATGCCAGTTCGTTTAAAGTGCCGCCCGGCTCAACCGTTGAGGATTTGCTTCGTAAATTGCCGGGTATGCAGGTCGATCAGGATGGCAATATTCGGGCGCAGGGACAGGAAGTGAAAAAGATGACCGTCGATGGCAAAAATTTCTTTGGTAACGATCCGAAGCAGGCGACCAAAAATTTGCAAGCTGAAGCCATATCAAAAGTGCAGGTCTTTAATGACAAAACGGAACAGGCTAAACTAACGGGCGTCGATGATGGAAAGAAAGAGAAAACCATCAATCTCGAACTCAAAGAAGAGTTCAAGAAAGGTGGCTTCGGAAAAGTAACGGCGGCAGCCGGTCCGGCTTCCAACAACATATCGGCGCGGGCCGAAGTGAAAGGGAGTTATAATAAATTCAACGCCAAGCATCAGTTTTCGCTGGTAGGGCTGGGTAATAATACCAACCAGCAGGGGCTATCGCGTGATGATTACCAGGATTTTAGGGGTAGCAATGCCTATAATTCCAATCAGAACGCCGATTTTGGTTTCAGTGGCGGGAATTACTTCTATTTTTCAGACAGTGGCGATGAAGGACTCGGTATTCCGGTGAGTGGGCGTCAGGGCGTAGGTTTCTCCAACAACGCAGCCGGTGGTGCCAATTATAACTTCGATACAAAAGAGAAAAAATGGAGCGGCAGCTATTATTATAACCAGACCAAGCTGGAACTCGATGCGCACCGACTTAGCAATAACACGTTGCCACAAAGTGAATACACGCGAGACGAAACCAGTAATCAGGTTAATTTTAACGGGAATCACCGACTTAGTCTGCGTTACGAAAAGCAGATTGACTCGCTTAATACGCTGGTATTCATTAATAACAGCCGCTATGGAATGGGCAATGCCCATCTATTCAGAGTTCAGGATCTGGTCCGAAGTAATGGCGCGACAACGAACAATATGAGCAGCAATGCCAGTGATCAGCGTCAGTTTGCCACGTCTAACTCGTTGATTTATCGGATGAAAATGCATAAAAAAGGACGGAGCTTTGCTGCGAGTGCTACCTACGAAGTAAATACCAACAACTCGACACTAAATCTAGACTCACGCAACACCTATTCCGGCCCCATTAGCGCAGCCGATAAATCGGCTGATATTCACCAGGACCAGCAAAATAATATTGTAAGGAGTGAATATAAAGCCAGTTTACAATATGTAGAACCTTTTGCCAAACGGTTTTTCTGGGAAACCTTCTATAACTTCAGTTTACGTAATGACGAGGTAGATCGCGATGTATTTAACCGGGGAGATAGTAATTACGCTCGAAACGATACGTTGAGTCTTTACTACAAAAACAATTACGTGTATAACCGGATAGGCAGCAGTGTTCGCTATTCCTACAAAGGGTTAAACGTATCGGCGGGGCTGGCGGTCCAGCGATTCTCACTTAACGGCCAGTTTGCCGCCGACCAAACAGCCTCTGCATTTACTCCAATTAAGCGCGTCTTTTCGACCCTGATTCCGAACGTTAACCTGAACTACGATTTGAAAAACAATCGATATCTCTACGGGGGCTATAACGTAAGTGTTCAAATTCCGACTTCACTGCAATTACAGCCTGTCAGAAATAACAGTAATCCATTATTTATCAATCAGGGTAGTCCGGATCTGTTACCGCAGTTGGGGCACAACATAAACATTGGTTTCCAATACTTTAACCCAGGGAATTTCATTAACATGTACATTGGCGTAAACGGTACTAAGTATGTCAATCAAATCGTTAACAGCCAAAATACAGATCCGCAAACACTGGTCACCGTTATCAAACCCGAAAATCTTTCGGGCGGCCAAAATTTTGGCTCGTATATCGGTTTCGGGTTCCCGTTGAAAAAAACCAAAGCGACGCTGGATCTGAACGCTGGAACGAATTTGGGCAACAATCCGGCCAGAATCAATGGTATAATCAACGATACCCGATCTCAGAGTTACAACGGTGGTGCCCGGTTGAGCCTGACGCCCGTTGAGTGGTTAACGTTTTATGGAAACGCCAACCTTGGGGTAACCAACACGCAATTCTCGATTAGCCCAAACCGAAATCAGGCCTTTATTAACAATAATTTTAGTGGAGAATTAACCTTGAAACTGCCGCATGATCTGTACATAAATACGAGTATGAACTATAGAGTCAGCAAAAATGCGCAGCTGGATTTCGACCAGCGTATTCCGATCTGGAATGCGTCGATGTATCATATTCTGGGTAAAGCGAAACGAGCTGAAATCCGCTTAACAGCGGTTGACATGCTCAACCGTAATGTGGCCGTGTCGTTGAACCGTGGAGTCAACTATACTCAATCGGAGACCATTCAAACGTTAGCGCGGTATTTTACGCTGGGCTTTACGTACAACATGCGGGGCGTGAAGGCAAAAATGCGTCGGGAGGATTATTAAAATACTGACTGGAAAACCTATAAGCCGGGCCGCTGTTGCGGTTCGTAATCACAAATAGCTATGAAAAAACTTTTTATACTACTGTGTCTATTGACCAGTTCAATGGCAGTAGCCCAAAAAACCGAAGGCGTTGCTACGTACGTTCGTAAAGAATACTGGTTGAAAATTGTTAATCGACTAACCTTTTTAAGTCAGGAACAGAAAGATCGCGAGTCTCAAACCTGGAAAAACTGGGAACTGGATAATAAAGGCATCAAGATGAAACTGGTTTTCAGTCCCAATGAGAGTTTGTATACCTATAATAGCGATGAGCCTGAAGAAGGTGGGTATTCGTGGCGAAAGTCGGAATTTCTTTTATATCGAAATTTTGAGAAAGATAAAAAGACCGACATTATCGAAATGCTTGGCAAAACGTACATTGTTGACGATTCCCTGCACGCACCCGTCTGGAAAATCGGCAATCAGATCAAAGAAGTTGCCGGGTATATCTGTATGAAAGCCGAGACTGAAGACCCGATCAAGAAACAGAAAATTACGGCCTGGTTTGCGCAGGATATTCCCGTTCCGGCCGGACCGGAACGCATAAATAGTCTGCCGGGATTAATTCTGGAACTGGATAATAAAGGCATCAAGATGAAACTGGTTTTCAGTCCCAATGAGAGTTTGTATACCTATAATAGCGATGAGCCTGAAGAAGGTGGGTATTC
>JANXVQ010000076.1 GCA_025351545.1 Spirosoma sp. | reverse complement strand
TTTAATTGCATTCCTGGCCAATCAGTTTGGATATTTAGTAAATACATGGCTCATTTACAGTTGCTTGGTGTAACCTTCTAATGCCTAATGATACGCAAACTGTGCTACATCTGTATTCACCTGTTCTTCTGTAGCATTTTGCTTCAGCGGGTAACAGCACAACCAACACTCACGGGTGACAGGGCCGCTTTTCGGGTCGATCACATTGGTGTAAGCGATGGATTGACGCAAGGCTCGGTTTATTATATGTTGAAAGACAGCCGGGGATTTCTGTGGTTTGGTACGCAGGATGGCCTGAACCGCTACGATGGTCACCATTTTCGAACCTATCGCCCGGCGCTGGGTAAGAACGGTGCTATTGTTCCGGGAGCGATACGGGGCATTAATATTTTTGGCATTATAGAAGACCCCGACGGTAATTTGTGGATTGGTACTGAAGAAGGACTCAGTTGCTATGACCGTAAACATGACCGATTCGACTGTTTCTTTTCGGATAGCCCAAAACGGATAGCTAGTCGGACATTGCCGTTTTTTGTCAATCAGACGGAGTTACTATATCTCAGCGACGCCGAAGGCTTAGTCCGTTATGATTACCGAAAGAAACAGAAAACCATCCTATCGGCAGACCTGCATCCCACAAAAGAATATGACTTGCAAAGTTCAACGGTTCGAACGCCAGCGGGCAACATTTGGCTGCATGCGCCAACGGGCCTGATGCGTTATAATCTTCAGGATCGCACGCTTTCGCATTATTTTAGCAGTCATTCTCAGAATCAGTTTGGCCCGGCACAGGTCGTATTTTCATTCTTTATCGACGCTGAAGACATCGCCTGGATTGGCACCGATACGGGTCTGATTCGGTTTGATTATCGTCACCAGAGTTACCGGACGTATAAAACCGTTGGCACAAAATCCATCAGTCCTATTTACAGCATCGCTCCCGACAAGCGCGGGCAACTTTGGCTTGGTACGCAACTCGATGGTGTTCTTTATTTCGACAAACGATCGTGTCTATTCGGGCAAGTAAATGAATTTACGAATACTACCCGCCGACTGAGTGAATTCAAAATCAGCAAAGTTTACGTCGATAATTCGGGCTTGATCTGGGCAAATACGGACCCGGATGGACTGGCACGCATTGTACCCGACGCTTTTCTGTTCGGCGGTATGGCAAAAAGTATATCGACGGATACACTTCCCGATAATCAAAAGCTGAACAATTATACGATTCGGGGATTTCTGGAAGAGCGGCTTGATCGACTTTGGGTTCTTACCGAAAATGGCATCAACATTATGGACCCGCGCAGTAATCGGATTGTTGAACGTTACCTGACTCGTGTACCGTCGAAAAATGGATTGCCACCCATAATCGCGAAAAGCTTATACCGGGACCCTCAACGTCGGATTTGGGTAGGCGTTCCGGGTGGGGTGTTGGCTTATAAACCCGAAACCAAAACATTCGACCCTATTCTATTTGCCTCATCCACAACTAGTTTAGTCGCCGATAACTATGTTCGTAACCTCGTCAGCATTTCTGATACCATGCTGATTGCGGCAACAGAAGGCGGCTTGTACGCACTGAATCCGAAACGGCGCCGGTGGTCAAAAGTGCCCATTCTGGACGATCAGAATATTTTTAGCCTCACCTACAATGCCACCACAAAACAACTGTGGGTTGGCACCTTTCTAAATGGATATTACTGCTATCAGTGGTCGGCATCGACTTCTAAAAATCCCTGGAAATTTATTAAGTCAGGACTAAAAGGGTACACTATACTGAACATCCGTCCCGATGCCAGCCAACAGACTATATGGCTGGCCACCGACCGGGGGCTGGTTGCACTAACTGGCGGGACTAATCGTTTTCGACTCTATACGGAACGGCATGGACTAGCCAATTCATTTGTGTACGGAACCCTTTCCGACGCTCAAAATAACATTTGGATGAGCACCAATCGGGGAATTGCCCGACTTAACCCGGATACCCAAACGATCAAAAATTTTATGCCGAATGACGGTCTTCAGGGCTACGAATTCAATGGAAATGCTTTTTTGAAGACTGCTACTGGTGAGCTGTATTTTGGGG
>JANXVQ010000030.1 GCA_025351545.1 Spirosoma sp. | reverse complement strand
GAAGTCCGTATCAATTTCTGTTGGAAAGAGGAGTTGATATGCACGATCTGAAAAGCAGAAAATGTTCCAACTAACAAATAGGAAATTCTGTCCGAGAATTAGGGGGTCAGTACACTTTCTGACTCAGGCCATACAGTAATTTGAGCGCGGGCAAATCGTGGGCTTTGTGCTGATCAAAACTTCTCACGGCAGCACTATAGAACAAATTTGACTCATCCAGCACTAAAAGAGCCAGCGCAATATCAGCCATGAGTGTATGCCCAGCCAGCAGGTACGGGTAACCGTCTAAAGGACGTAAGTAGCGGATACGCTCATTCTGCTCAAGAAGTTGAATTGTCAGGGAATGCATGCTCATTTATTTCCCTAAAAGTGGGTACTAACTAATTAGTAAGCTAGTTAAATGAAATGAACTGAGTTAATGGTAAAGAGGGTTGATATAATCCCCGGTGTAAAGTGAATTTAATTGAGCTGGAAAATAGACGCCCGCTTTTGTGTAACGGTGTAGTATAAAATCATCTCAAAGGCTTCATCAAGGTATTTCCCGGCACATTTTCTGCAATATTGTATGAGAACAGAAAATACGTTCTTGCGTATCGGTGGACCGGGCAGTTGCCAAGTACGCAGGTAGGCAATAGCTCGGCTATGGTTCAACTGCCTGAGCAGCAGGCACCGGACATGAAAACGCAAAATAAGGTGTGCGGCTCGTGACGGGATTATTGTAATTTGCTGCTATGAAAAAAATCCTCACTATTCTTTTATTGCCTCTTCTATTATTGTCTCTGGCTAGTTGTGGCAACGATCCGTTGAACAAAAAATATAATGGCAAAACCATGTGGTACGATATACGAGTGGGGTCAAATGCGAAAAATGATTCGATTAACCACGAACTTTGTGAGTGGGCTATTGCTGATAACACCAGTCATGGGGTGAAGAATGAGGGACTTACATACCGGGAGTTAATTGACCAGGGGTATAATCTGCTTGAAAAAACTCATACTGAAACGTATATAGATAGTTTGAAGCAAGTATATAAAAAGCCTTAATTCTGGTAGTTTTCATAGATGGCCCGCCTGAGCGGTTCACTGAGTTAGATACTGCTAACCTTAATGTCCAATCAAATGTAGCAGGCCCCTACCTCACAGAACTGATTTAATGGACCATGAGGCAGCTTTTGTTGACGACAAATATTAAAGAGTAAGTTTCGATAAAGACAAGTAAGTCAGCAAGCCTGTTTAGTTTTACAGGGAATTTCGAACATCTATGGCTTTTCAACAACTTCTGAAGTATTTCACATTGCCCCGTTTATTACTATTGTATGTATTTCTTTTTTGCCTTGTCGCTGTTCATCAGTACGGGCTGTTGCATCAATACAATAACTATTTAATGTTTGCGCGGCCTTTCCACAACTTACTGATAGACAATAGCATATATGACCTTCACCCTAACTTGTACGAAGATAATTACAAATACAGCCCGACATTTGCCTGGATGATGGGGCCATTTTACTATATGCCCGATTGGTTAGGAACAATTTTGTGGAACTTGCTTAATACGGTGATTTTGCTACTGGGTGTATGGTTCTACTTATCCGACGAGAAAGACCCAGCCAAACAACGGCGTGCGGCTTTGCTGATTATTATTTTGGAAGCCCTCATCACAGCACAGAATCTACAGAGCAATAATCTCATTGTAGGCGCTATGCTGCTGGGATTGTACTTCTTACGGAATGAGCGTGTCTGGCAGGCGGCTTTTTTCTTTGTGCTGTGTGGCTTTATTAAATTCTATGGTATGGCGGCAGCAGGTTTCTTCTTGTTCTATCCCCAGAAACCGAAGTTTATCCTCGCTATGCTATGTTGGATTGTTTTATTTGGCATGGCTCCACTGACAATCATTCCGCTTGATCATCTCCTGGCCGAGTACCGGGAGTGGTTCCATGTTATTATTACCAGTAAGCTTGGTTTACAAGTATCGGTAATGGGCATTGCGCAAGCCTGGTTTGGTATGGCTAAGACAGATGAGAATTACCGCATTATTGAATCCATTGGAGCAATCTTGTTTCTTCTACCATTTCTCCAATTTAGTCTTTGGAAAAATAGACTGTTTCAACGAAGAATGATCGCTTATTTTTTTCTGTTTATTATAATTTTCAATAAAATGGCAGAATCCCCGACGTATGTTATGGCTGTAACGGGGGTGGCCCTCTGGTGGATAACGCTTGCTGAACCGACCCGGCTCGACAAGATTTTACTGGCACTCGTGATTGTATTTACTTCGCTTTCGCCAACCGATATTTTTCCCCAGGTAGTGCAGAAACAAATTTTTCAGCTATATAACGTAAAAGCGCTGGCTTGCTTGCTGGTTTGGATAAGGGTGCAATATCTGATATGGACCCAGCCTGGAGAAGATGAGAAGATACTGGTTTCTATATAGCCCTTTAAGCGGAAAAGTCAAGTATATAGTTACCACCGTGGGCTTTTCTGACAATGAACCACAGATGATTCACTGCCAGAAAAGCCCACGGCTTTCTCTACTTTTTCAGCATGTTATAGTTCCTGTATTCACCTAACCTCAGGCCCGAGGGTATAGGCAGGAAAACAAATTTTATTATCTCGTTTGTGAGAAATAAAATTCGTCTATGTCTATTCTACTATTTTCAGACTCCGTTGGCGAACGGCTTCATATAAAACTACACCCGTAGCCACCGATACGTTCAGCGAGCCGACCGCGCCAAGTAGTGGAATTTTAATGTGGGTATCCACCATACGCAGCAGTTCGGGCGAAATACCGTCTTCTTCTGATCCCACAATGATAGCCATTGGACCCGTTAAGTCGGTAGTGCGCTCATACAGGTCACGGCTGGACTTTTCAGTACAGGCAACAACAGTAATACCCGATGCCTGCAAGTATTTTACAGTTTCGGTTAAGTCAGGTTCCCGACAAACAGAAATGTGGTTCAGCGCACCCGATGAGGTTTTCATCGCGTCGGAATTGATGGCGGCCGCGCCCCGACCCGGAATTACGATGCATTGAATGCCTGTACACTCAGCGGTACGGGCAATGGCCCCAAAGTTTCGGACGTCGGTAATACGGTCGAGGAGCAGAAAAAAGGGCGTTTCGCCCCGTTCAAACACATCGGCGATCACATTCGAGAGCTTGACGTACTGAACCTGGGCAATCAGGCAGACAACCCCCTGGTGGTTTTTTCGGGTAAATCGGTCAAGCCGTTCGACGGGTACACGCTGAATCGTAACTCGTTTTTGAAAGGCCAGATTCTGGATATCAGGATTGCTCAACTCCTTTTCCATATACAGTTTATCAATCTGCTGGTCGGATTTGAGCGTCTCGATAACAGACTGAATACCAAACACCATCTCGTCGGATTCAGGACGAAATTGGGGGCGGGATGTTGAATTTTTATTGGTATTCGGGCGATTTACTCGCGGATTGCGCCGGTTCTCCATGCTTCGACAATCGGGTACCAAATCGGCTGATATTCAATATAGCGTACCAGTTCGTAATGATCCTCGACAAATTGATTCGGTTTTTTGGTAAATGTAAAATTAACCTCCGAGACATTGGCCCGGCGATTATAAACCCACACTTCGCGCTCCCGGTTCCGTTGTACACGGTCGGGGGCACCAAGCACGATGTAAATCATGCCCTTATCGGTTTTCCAGCCTTCTTTATAACTCGTAAATAATCGGTTGGCTTCTTCGACACGATCGAAGTAAGCCTTCAATGTTTTTCGAGCCACCTCCTCATTACCCGACATCAAGCTCAGCCAATAGCGGTCAAAGGCTTTCTTGATATCCTGTGCCTGATTCATTTCGCCAATTTCGGAGCTGGTACTCATGTACAATACTGGCTTAATCAGTTTCTCGGGCCGAGTTAGTTTCGGAAATCGTTTGTCGGTCACGACTAAGCCAATGCCAGATGCATCAGTCGTATCTTCCACAAAATAATAGAGTCCCTCACGAGGAATAATAAATGGTTTGTTTGTGGTGACGGTCAGCGTCGAATCTTCAGACAACGATTTGGCTGCGGGACGGGGCGATGTGTTCATGGGCGACGAAGCCGCTTCGAAATCGTGTCGGTAGCGAAAGCCAAACAGAGACTTACTTGTGCCATTCACATCACGAATAACAATTGTATCGCCCGCATTTACATAATTACGCAACTGCGGCTGCTTGCCCGTTTTGTCGAACAGCGTGAATCGATCGCTCAATTTGGCGGTTTTAAACCGTAATGTCAGATCATTACGCGCTTTGGTGCCTGAACTGGTTTCGGTAATTTCGGTCAATAAAACAGCCGTAGCGGCATCTTTCGGGCGTTTTATATCAAACGTCAGCGTTAAATGATCACCTTCCCAACTCACAGTCTGGGCATTTAACGGCACCGTTCCGTAACCCAAGCGTTCGCGGTTGTTGTAATCGGGATACATGACATAGGCAATCAGGAAATGTTCTGCAAAATCGGCTGGATTGAGCACGTTTTCACCCGTTGGCGATTTGGCCGTCAAATCCATATACACCCGGACGCTGGTACTATCGGTTGCTAAAAATTTCCCTTTAATCGAAGTAACCATCCACTCACCGGCCGTTTTGGTCGATATTGATGGTGTAGTTCCCAAGGCAGGGCCATCGGTCATAACTTTAACCGGCGCAGGAGCCTGAGCCGCCG
>JANXVQ010000399.1 GCA_025351545.1 Spirosoma sp. | reverse complement strand
TGCCTCAGAATTTATGATCCCCTACTTAAGAAAGCGGCCGCGACTTACAATTGGCTTTACTTGCCCTCTTTCAGCATTTCCACGACCAGCGTCAATTCGTTGACGGTCGTTTCGGGGTCGCCGGAGTAGCCGATGGTTCGGTAGCGCACCCGGCCATTGGGACCAATTACAATTTTGGTTGGAATCCCCAGTACTTTATAGGCGTTCGCTACTTTCTGTTGCCCATCGAGCGGCACCACAAAATCATACGGATGCTTATCCATAAAGTTCTGTACGCGCTGCAGTGGTCCTCCTTCGCGAGTGTTTACAAATAAAAACCGGACATTCGGGTCATTCTGAAAACGCGTTTTTGCCTGTTGCATCGCTGGAAATGACGCAATGCATGGCCCGCACCAGGTCGCCCAGAAATCCAGTACAATTACTTTTCCCTTGAAGGCCGACGATGAAATAGTTCGACCCTGCAAATCGGTGAGTGAGAAGGCCGGAGCCGGTTCGTTTATAAGCAGTTGCTGAAGCTCGTCACGCTGGTCGGCTCGTAAATCGGACTCAAGCTCAGTCAAATACGCGTCGGCTTTAGCGATGGTATTGCCGGGTTGTTTGGCGTACCAGTCGCGGAGGGCGGTTTTTAATCCCGGTGTTGCTTTTCCCACCTGAACAGCCACTTCGGCCATTGGGCGAGCCTCGGCGGCATGATTGGTGCGGAGGGCGCAGAGGTAGTATCGTTCGGTAACGCGCGGATCGCTGTTGTCCACATCGTCGGGATTGATAAACTGCTGGTAAATCGGGTAGGCGTCCGCGTATTTGCCCTGTTGTTCCAGCGTTCGGGCATAGGTGTTCAGTAACTGCCGCTGCCGGGTTTGTTGTTCGGCTTCCCAATTACTCGCACCAGTTTTCGGTTTAGGTTGCGTTTTCAACACGTCCATAGCCCGCTTAATTAACAATTCCGATTCGGGCAATGATCGCCGATCGTCAGCCAGTTGAAAAGCCATCATATTCAGCATCAGTACATCGGTGTGCGATGAGGGCTGTTTCTCTACAAATGTTACCAGACCTCGAATGTCGTTATTCTTAAAATAGCCATCGGTCATCATAACTGTCAACGCGGGTAAGTACGATGAGCTTGGAAATTCAGTCAGAAAAGCCTGATACGCCGTTTTTTTGCGCGTCCAATCCAATTCATTACGAACGGCCATCGAGCGGTCTTTCTGAACCAACGAACCTGTTGGTTCCACAAGTTTCTGGCGTTCGCGGAGCGCGTTAGCTTTGGGGAAATCGCCCATGCTTTCGTATAACTGAGCGGCAACGGTCAGGTCTGCAGTGGTTGGTGTTGGACGTGAAGCCAGATACGACTCAATGTCTGCTTTAATTTTTGGTCCGTAGCCGGGCTTCTTCTGCTTAACCTGAGCAGCCAGCAAATCTGACCAGTATTGTGGACGCAAATCCGGGTTTTGCAGAATTTCGTGCTCATACAGTGTAACTATCCAATTGGGGTCGGGTCGGGCTCCTGATTCGTTCAGAAAATGACTTCGGGTAAATACCGATGCTTGCCCGCCAGTGGCGTGCGGAACAATACGGCCACTGGCATCACAAACCGGAATGACGTAGAACTGGCCTTTATTTACATCGGTACGTTGTGGTAGTTTACTGTTCCTGAAGAGCAGCATCATACCCGCTACATCTTTTCTGGGAATCATCAACTCACCAATATAATCATTGCCTTTTCGCACCAGTGTAACACTTGTGGGGCGGCTGAGCTGCATCACATTAGGCGCACCATACCGTACAAATCGGCCCTCAATGGTGCTGTCGGTGGCTAACGATGTGGTTTGTGGTGTGTATGTAAACGACACCGGTTGTCCGACTTGTGGGCGTTCGGGCGAAAAACAGAATTGAGCACTTGCCAACTGACAGGCAATGGCTAGAAAAAGGAACGTAAGAGAAGTCCTGTTATTCATAAGGCTGTTGATATCACAGCTGCTGCGCATGGGCAGCACGACAATGTAATGCTGCCCACGCGGATTGGCTATGTACGAAGATACAGTAGAATTACTTCAGCAAAAACAAACAGAATGGAACATTATACCGTTACGGGTTTTTCTGCCTGAACCGGCTTCGATACTGCCCAGAGACCCATAAACGTAAACACGCCGTTGAGTAATAGCCGTTCGAATCCGAATTGATAGCCGCCAAACCAGGCTGCCGAGTTCTCATTAACAAAATACGTTAACACTGGTGAAACTAAGCAAATGAACGGTACGACGCGATCCATAACCGGTCGTTTGGTAAACATTCCGAAGGCATACAGACCCAGCAACGGCCCATATGTGTATCCCGCAATGTCGAACACAGCCGTAATAACTTCCTTGCTGTTAACCTGCCGGAAGATCAGAATGACGACATAAAACAGGAGCGAAAAGCCAATATGTACGATGTACTTGATACGTGATCGCTCGGCTTCAGGCCGTTTTTCGACATTCATAAAGTCGATACAAAACGACGTAGTCAGGGCCGTCAGCGCCGAGTCGGCACTGGCATAGGTGGCGGCTGTGATACCCAGCAGAAATGTAATGCCCACTACTAAACCAAGATGATTTAAGGCAAGCATCGGGTAAAGATCGTCGGTGCGGGTTGGGATTTCGATGCCTTCGCGTTTGGCGAAAACGTATAAAAGTACGCCGAGCGACAGAAACATGAAGTTAACGAATACGAGCGTAACCGTAAACCAGAACATATTTTTCTGGGCTTCACCGATATTTTTGCAGGTCAGGTTTTTTTGCATCAAATCCTGATCTAAACCCGTCATGACAATGGCAATGAATGCTCCGGAAATAAACTGCTTATAGAAATTCTTGGGGTCGTTGGCATCCCAAAAAAACACCTGCGACATGGAATTATCTTTCACCGTTCGTACCAAATCGCCAAACGATAAGCCTAATTCCTGTGAAATTAGTACAATGGTGAGTACGACTGCCGTAACAAGAAACACGGTTTGAAGCGTGTCGGTCACGATAATAGTTTTAACTCCGCCTTTAAATGTATAAATCCAGATCAAAAAAATGGTAATCAGTACCGATACTTCAAATGGAATGCCCAGCGCATTAAACAGGGCAATCTGTAATACGCCAGCGGCCACATAGAGCCTCACTGCCGAACCAATGGTGCGGGCCAGCAGAAAAAATCCCGCTCCCGTTTTATAGGACCAAAACCCGAAGCGTTGTTCGAGATACCCATAAATTGAAATCAGATTCAGTCGGTAATAGAGCGGCATTAGTACCGAACCAATCACGAAATAGCCGACGATGTAGCCCAGGACGACCTGAAAATACGAAAAGCCAATTTTCCCCACCGCACCCGGCACCGAGATAAACGTGACGCCCGACAAGGATGTGCCAATCATACCGAAGGCCACTAACCACCAGGGTGATTGCCGGTTGGCGGTAAAAAAAGCATTCGTGTCGGCTCCTCGGGCGGTGTAGAATGAAACAGCAATCAGCATCCCGAAATAAGCGATCAGGATGACTAAAGCGAGGGTGGTATTCATAGAGAATCAGGCAACTTTTTAGGCCAAAAAGAGGTTCTTTTAATGCACGGCAATGGTTTTTTTAACTGCCCGTTTTACCGTAAATTTGCTAAGTAAACACCATTTTATCTCCTATGCAACCTTTTGAAGAAACCGTTGTGGACGTGCTCGACGAAGTCGTTGAAACCGACGTTCATAACCTTGTAGTCTTCAACGATGAAGTCAACACATTCGAGCATGTCATCGAAGCACTGATGGACGTTTGCCGACATACGCCCGAGCAGGCCGAGCAGTGTACACTCCTGATTCACTACAAAGGCAAATGTTCCGTCAAGAATGGCTCATGGGAAGAACTCGTGCCAATGCGCAACGAAATTTGCCGACGGGGTATCTCGGCAGAAATTCTAAACTAATGATGAGTTATGAATGATGCATTATGAATGTCAGTATGAACTGAATTTATAGCTGGTCATTCATGCTCACAATTCATCATTTATAATTTATAATTGTCTTGGAGTATCCATCCAAACTAATAGAGGACGCGGTAAATGAGGTGTCGAAATTGCCGGGAATCGGAAAAAAAACCGCTCTCCGACTGGTGCTGCATTTGCTTAAACGCGATGAAGAACAAACAGAAACGCTGGCTCAGAGTCTGACGGCTATGCGTACCAGGGTCAAATACTGCCGTAAATGCTACAACTTGTCTGATCATGACTTGTGTACAATTTGCGCCAGTAACAAGCGCGATCAGTCTATAATTTGTGTAGTGGAAGATACCCGCGATGTATTGGCTATCGAAAATACCTCCCAATATCGGGGGCTGTACCACGTGTTGGGGGGCATTATCTCGCCAGTTGAAGGGATTGGACCAAGTGACTTGCAGATTGATTCGCTCATAACCCGGCTGCGTGGTCCGGAAAGTGAACAGGTACGCGAAATCATCCTGGCCATTAGCCCTACGATGGAAGGCGACACAACAGCCTTTTATCTTCAGAAAAAGATCAAGCCGTTTAACCTAAAAATCTCGACTATTGCGCGCGGTATTCCCATCGGTGGCGATCTCGAATATGCCGATGAGATAACGCTCGGGCGAAGTATCCTGAGTCGAATTGCCTACGATTAATTTAATATACTGTTGGATGAAGAAAAGTCCTTTCTTTGTGTTTTCGACAGCAGGTTTGTGACTATGGATTGCTAAACATCCGCCCGTCATATGAGTTGTGTTTACAGACCTTATGGTTCGTCTATAAAGTCGAAAATGCGTTATCATTTCCCTAAAAACCAACATTCGCATGAATCGCTCCGAGTTTTTGAAACTGGCATTTGGTACTTCGGTCAGTCTGGTAGCTTTCCGTTCTTTCGGCTTTTCACCTGCTCAGGCAGAAGGGCCGTTTAAGCTGGCTCCGTTACCTTTTGACGCCGGCGCGCTTGAGCCGTACATCGATAAGATGACGATGGAAATCCACCACGACAAACATCATAAAGCGTATGTGGACAACCTCAATAAGGCCGTTGCCGGAACAGACATGGCGAAAATGGACATTGATACGTTGGTCAAAAGCATAAGCAGCACAACGCCGGCGGCCGTTCGGAATAATGCTGGTGGACACTGGAATCACACATTCTTTTGGAATATAATGGGTTCTGGTGCCGGTGGTTCGCCAAAAGGTGCGCTTGCCGATGCGATCAATAAAAAATATACGTCGTTCGATAACTTCAAAACAGAATGGAGCAAAGCAGCAACGGGTCGCTTTGGTTCGGGCTGGGTATGGCTTATCAAGAACGGAAATGACGTTGAAATCATCTCGACACCTAATCAGGATAATCCGCTGATGGCCCTGGCTGACAAAAAAGGAACACCTGTTCTGGGCCTCGACGTTTGGGAACACGCCTATTATCTGAAATATCAGAACCGTCGCCCAGAATACGTTACCGCTTTCTGGAATGTAGTTGACTGGAATAAAGTCGGCAAAAATTTTGGCGCGTAAGTGAGAATAGTAGAGACGCAATACGTTGCGTCTTCTGTGGCGTATGGTTTTGCTGACCCACAGAAGACGCAACGTATTGCGTCTCTGCATTTATCCGTCGGCAGACTTCGCAATCTTTTGTATTTTTGTGAAAATAATTTTTCTATATGTTAACCGAAGAATTATACAACGAAATACCGTCTCTGGATTTGGCGGATTTCACCTCGGGAGACCCCGACCGTAAGGCTCGTTTTGTGCAGGAGTTAGGGCGTGCGTTTAACCAGATTGGCTTTGTCGCTATTCGTAATCACGGCTTAACGAGCGAGTTGACCCAGAGACTTTATGGTTCAGCCAGGGATTTCTTTTCGTTGCCCGATACCCTGAAACAAAAATATGAACACCCCGAATTAAATGGTCAGCGGGGCTATATTGGCAAAGGTAAAGAAACCGCAAAAGGCTTCAAAGTAGCCGATTTAAAGGAATTTTACCATATTGGCCAGCCGGAGCCGGAAGGTGATATACCTGGCAACGTGCTGCCCGAAGAATACCCTGAATTTGGTGAAGCTACGTTAACTGCCTACCGGACGCTCGAAAGTGCGGGCAAGCAGCTTCTGCGGGCCATTGCCCTTTATCTGGAACTTCCGGAAAACTATTTCGACGACAAAGTGCAGAACGGTGATAGCATTCTGCGGGCGTTGCATTATTTCCCGCTCGACCCTAACACCACACCTGATGGAGCCGTGCGAGCAGCTCCACATGGTGACATTAATCTTATCACATTGCTGATGGGAGCATCGGCCGACGGGCTTGAAGTACTCCGTCGGGATGGCAAATGGATTGGAATTACGGCTCTGCCCGACCAGGTTGTTGTCAATGTTGGCGACATGCTCGACCGGCTGACGAATCATAAATTGAAGTCGACGATTCATCAGGTGGTGAACCCATCCCGCGAGAAAATGAACCAGTCGCGCTATTCGATTCCGTTCTTTATGCACCCTCGCGCCGATATGAATCTGACTAGTCTGGATAGTTGCATTGACACCCAGCACCCCAAAATATATGTGGACATGACCGCCGGCGAGTTCCTGAACGAACGACTTATGGAGCTTGGCCTTAAGAAGTAGTCATTACTTGTTATTATTGGTGATTGATAGTCATGTGTTGTGAGTAGGCCAACACATGACCATCAATCATTACTACCGTATGCTGCCTTATTTGACAACTGCCAAACCCGTGCGCCGGATACGCTACATCATCTTTTTAAAAGATGTGCTTATTCTTGCGCTGACGACTTTTGGCGGGCCGCAGGTCCATTTGGCCATGTTTTATGATCGGCTTGTTCTGAGACGACGCTACCTGACCGAAGAGGAACTGATGGAGTTGAACGCACTCGGGCAGGTGTTGCCGGGGCCTACGTCTACACAGACCATTACGGCGATTGGTTTTAAATTTGGTGGCCCAAACCTCGCCTATATTACGCTGATCATTTGGATATTGCCCGCTGTTTGCATCATGACAGCCGCTGGCATGGGCATTCACTACCTTGAACAGCATAAATTGTCCCTGCAGTTTTCCCGGTTCATTCAACCGATGGCTGTTGGATTTATGGTGGTGGCCGGCTATCGAATTGGGCAGAAAGTTATCAAGAATCAGATTAGTCTTGCCCTTGCGCTTACGGCTGTTGTGGTGGCCTATTTGTTCCGATCGCCAGTTATGACACCTATCGTACTGTTGGTTGGTGGCCTGACTACCGCGCTAACCTATGAAAAGCAACAGCGAATGGAGAAAAAGCCCCTGCGTGTGCAGTGGGCTAACTTTTTTTTGTGGCTGGGTGTATTCATTGGTGCAGCCGCACTGGGGGCCTATACGCAGTCATTTCCGGTACGGTTGTTTGAGAATTTTTATCGAAACGGCAGCTTCGTATTCGGCGGAGGACAGGTATTGACACCCATGCTTTATAACGAGTTTGTGGCCTTCAAGCATTACCTGACGCGTGAAGAGTTTTTGTCGGGATTAGGTCTTGTACAAGCCGTGCCGGGACCTGTGTTTGCCTTCGCGTCATATATTGGCGTCCTGTCTATGCGCGATGCTGGTATACATGGTCAACTCTTGGGGAGCATTGTTTCCACCGCCGGAATTTTCCTGCCCGGTACATTTCTTATCTTCTTTGTCTATCGTTTTTGGGAACAGTTGAAACGGTATCGCGTGGTGCGTGCATCGCTGGAAGGGATCAATGCTGCCAGCACGGGTCTGACAGCGGCAGCCGCCATTGCCCTTTTCGAGCCGATGGCACCGCATTGGCCGTCGGTTGTGGTGGTGGTACTCACAGTAGGCCTGCTCTTATATACGAAGATTCCACCTTATGTGCTGATTCTGGGCGGACTAGTAGCGGGCGTTTGTTTATAGTTGGTGTTTTAGGACATCGGGTTTTAACGTGTTGTCGGGTTCTCAAACCCGACAACACGTTGACAACACGGTGGCGCATAACATCACCTACAAACAAACGCCC
>JANXVQ010000398.1 GCA_025351545.1 Spirosoma sp. | reverse complement strand
CAACGTATGAATGCATCTATTATCACCCTCACTCCTACCGAACTCCACTTCGACTGGGGCACCGATGGGCTGGTGTTGTGGATTGAAGAATTGGATGGAGATGACAGTCTGGCGGGGCAAATGCATGACGTAATGGACCGCATTGCCTTCGCCATTGAATTACAAACAGGCTGGGATCACCGAACGGATGGCGATACGCTCCATCCGCTTTATGGCTATCGGCTTCTACTCCGCGATGCGTCGGGCCGCTGGAATGCCGTTCGGACGGATGAAACGGGGCATTTTTCCGGTTTGACTCCGCTCGAAGAAATGGATTATGAAGTTGCCTACGATAAAGTTATGTGGCTGGATTAGTAGATTAGCTAAGTTCAATAACGAATGTAAAAACAAAACCGCCGGACTGGGAAAACAGATCCGGCGGTTTTGTTTTTGCTCCACGCAACGTTTGCGGTCTGGTTTGCATCTTTAATCGAACAAACGTCAGAAAGCACTCATGAAAACTATACTTACCTCTCTCCTACTTGCCTTTGTTGCCTTGGCTCCGGCTCTTGCTCAAACGACTATTGATGCTAAAGATATTCTTGCCAAAATTAACCGCAAGGAAACCATCTCCTACCAAAACGCCACCATCACCGGAGACCTCGATTTGACTAGTTTAGCCAATCGACATGAAGTGCGGGAAGGTAGCTGGAAAGGCGATTCTCCACAGTTTCTGAGTGTTGTCGAAGTGCCGTTATCGTTCAAAAACTGCATATTCAAGGGTAAATTTCTGGCCTATCGGACCGAAGACCGAGACGGAAAGCTATTGAAAGTTAATAACACTGTGTACAATACCGATTTCACGGAGGCTGTCACCATTGAGGGTTGCCAGTTTGACGATGACGCTGCGTTTAAGTATTCGACGTTTAATCAGCGAGCCATTTTTACGAATAACACCTTTCACGATAATGCGCTGTTCAAGTACGCCAAATTTCGTAACGAGGCAGATTTCAGTAACTCAACCTTCAGCGATTATGCTGACTTCAAATACGCAAAATTTGACGAATCGTCATCCTTTCAGAAAGCAGCGTTTGAGCAATATGCCGATTTCAAATACACAAAATTCGATGAACGTGTAGATTTCAGCCAAGCACGATTTACCAGAATCGCCGATTTCAAATACACTAAACTTCCACGCGGCACAAATTTCGACGATACCCGTTTTAGTGGATCTGCCGATTTCAAGTACACAACCCTCGACGGACGCAAGTTTTCTCCGAACGGTCGATAGAGTTAAGCGCTCTATACTAATCAAGCGGGTGGCGCGTAACACCCCCAATTAGGGTCTTCTCCGGTCAATAAGCGTATCCTTACGGGCACCCGCTGCATTTCGCCGTGGCGTATATCTGTTAACGCCTTTATGCACACCCGCGTCCTTTTCTTTTCTATACGAAGGAATTGCATTATCGCCACTTCGTAGATTATCCTTCTGCGAAGGTGGTGGTATTGGCCGGGTCGACACTGGCCGGGCCGTAGAGCCAGACGTAGGTTTACTCGCCTTGGCGTTTGATGCCTGCGAACTGGACGCGGGCTGTGTTGAGGACTTTTTTACAGATTGGAGTGTCGTTTGAGCCAGTGTTGTGGTGGCCATGAGCAAGGCACCGATCAATAGTTTAATCATACCGTTATTGTTGAGTTTGGTTTTTCAAGATTGTACGTCAAAAATTATCGTCGAACGCTATCCACTCGCGTAGCACCACCCCGACGTAAGGAGTCGGGTCGTAGCCGTTTTTGTTTGCGATTTTTGGGTAAAGTCGAGTCGACACCGGCTTCCATTTTCATTTGTTCCCGGCGGCTGGTCTTCTTCATTTTAGGCTTCACCGGATTAGCCTGACGGGAATTTGTCGTCGACGTCGACTGCTGCATAGTTGGCGACCGACTGCTTTGAGCAAATGCGGCCGTGCCTAAGCTTATACCCAGTAGGCTACCGATAAACAGGAATCGTTTCATGGTTTCGATGCGTTTGTATCTTCTTATAACGACTGGCAACGGCAATAGGTTATGACTCAGGCGGGTTATTGAGGATGTGATCGCGTAACCTATTCCTTTCATTTCTGGTTAATTTGCAGGTAGCAAAAAAAACAAGTGTGGAATTTAGCCTGTTCGTGCATCTTCATGCGTAAGCAGTCCGTTCATGTATGTTTCTAAAACTGTTTCGTAAGCCCAGGACCAGCTCCGACCGTTCGCGTAGTGACCCGGCTGATTATCTTGCGACCTACCGCGCTACGGGCGACCTGGCTGTGCTGGGCGAACTCTATGAGCAGCACATGGACTTAGTCTATGCGGTCTGCTTCAATTACCTGCGCGACGAAGATGAGGCTAAAGATGCCGTGATGAGCCTGTTTGAACAACTGGTGACCGATTTACGTCGGCATGAAGTTCAGCACTTTGGTCCCTGGCTTCATAGTGTGGCTCGCAATTACTGTTTGATGCAACTTCGAAAAAATCAGGCGCACCCAAAAGCCACGTTGGTAACTGGGGTTGGAGCCGATATGGACGATGAACCCATCATGCGACTATCAGCAGATGACGATGATCTATCGGATCTCGAAGATGACCTGACACTCATGGAATCCTGTTTACAAACGTTGCCACCTGAGCAGCAAACTTGCCTGACCCTGTTTTATCTGGAGCGAAAAACCTACACCGAAGTAGCCGACCTGACAGGCTATGATTTAAAAAAGGTGAAAAGTTATTTGCAAAATGGGCGCCGGAATTTGAAAATTTGCATGCATAAATAACGGGCATAAAAACCCGTATGTTTAGCTGATTGCAGGTTGACACCTGCGTTACAACGATGATCGACCAACTAACTTTTGATGATTTACGGGCGTACCAGTCGGGTCAATTAAGCGGCCCGGCGCGGTATCGCGTGGAGCGTCTCGTACTCGAAAATCCATTCTACGCCGATGCGCTGGCTGGCCTTGAGGCTATGCAGAAGACAGCCACTCACCCAACAACCGAGCAACTGGCTAGCCTTCGTGATGCACTGCATGAACGTATTCATGCGTCGGCGAATCGAAAACGGCTCTGGCCACTCTGGATTGCGACGACGACAGCAACCATTCTGTTTATGCTGGCCGTGGCAATTTACTTTATCTTTTTCGCCCCTAAACAACCGGCGAAACCTACCCGAAAACCGGCAAAAACGGCAACGAGCTACTCAACAGGTAACCCATACAAAGGGCAGTCAGCAACTGAATTACACCCGACATCTGCCCTATTTGTATCTAAATTTTACGTGTAGCCGCCTATCAACTACAGGATATTGTTAGACAAAATAAAACATTTGCAAAACGTCGAACGTTAACGGGACATATCAACTTATTGACTCATCCATGTTTCGCGCAAATTCACTACGTCTAACTTTACTATCATTCCTTGCCATTACTGGCTGTTTATCAGGTAGTTTTGCCCAGCAACGCTTCAGCGCCGGGCCACGCGTTGGCTTAAATTTGTCCACATTTGGTATGGATGCACAAGGCTATACAATGCGCCCGGGCATTGCGGCCGGTGCTTTTCTGATGTATAGTTCACTGAACCATTTCGGCATTTCGGGCGACCTGCTTTACTCACAAATGGGTGGTAAATATTCACAGACTATTAATAACCGGGTTAACTCTTCCAATCAGCGCATTAATTATCTCGAAATTCCGGTTGCTCTGCGCTATTTTCTGACGTTGAAGGGCAACTTTCGGCCAAACTTATTTTTTGGTCCATCGCTGGGTATAAAACTCAATGCAAAGCGTACAGATGTGATAACTCAAGGCGTTCCTCAAGCAGATTTTGATAATAGCAATAATTTTCGGCCGTTGGACCTGGGCCTGATCGCTGGTTTTCAGCTAAACTTTAAAGGTCTTGGCAAACGGCAACGCTTCCTGATCGATGCCCGCTACCGGTACGGTCTGAGCGACATTACGATTGATGATAATCAGAACGTTAATAACTCAACGGTCACGCTAACACTGGGTTACGGGTTCGGCGTTGGTCGTGAACACCCCAGCCGCTACCAGAAATAAATTTCTGCTTTAAGTCAAGTGCCCTCGCTATTCTCTTTTAATGAAATAGCGAGGGCACTTTTTTGTATTTTTGGGTCATCACGACCCCAATTCACTTGCTCATGTCTTTCTGCCGGTTCGCTCTTTTTTGTTTCTTCAGCGTTTTATTGTCCTTTACAGCGTTCGCGCAAAAAACGACACCAACATTTTTACAGCTTAACGCCCACCAGAACTGCTGGGCCGATTCGGTGTTTACGAATATGACGCCCGATGATCGCATCGCCCAGTTGATTATGGTGGCGGGCTACTCGAACCGCAAACCCGCCTACGAAGATTCTCTTTTAACGCTGGTGAAAACCAATAGACTCGGCGGAGTCGTCATGTTTCAAGGCGGTCCCGTTCGGCAGGCGCGGCTTACTAATCGCCTGCAAGCAAGTTCGGCGGTGCCGCTGTTGATTGCCATGGATGCCGAATGGGGATTGGCCATGCGGCTCGATAGCACAGTTCGTTATCCGTACCAGATGACGCTCGGTGCCATGCAGGGTGCGGGTTCCGATTCACTTATTTACCAAATGGGCGTTAATCTGGCCCGGCAAGCGCGTCGACTGGGGGTTCACGTCAATTTCGCCCCATCGGTCGATGTCAATAATAACCCGAATAATCCCGTCATTAATTTCCGGTCATTCGGCGAAGATAAGTATGCGGTTACGCGTAAGGCGCTCGCCTACATGCGTGGTATGCAGGATAACCATTTATTAACCAGCCTAAAACATTTTCCCGGACATGGTGACACCGGCACCGATTCGCATTACGATTTGCCACTAATTGGTAAAAGCCGCGCCCAACTCGACTCACTTGAATTGTATCCATTCCGGCAGCTTATCAATGCCGGAGCAGCGGGCGTTATGATTGCCCATTTGAGCATCCCGTCTCTCGATACAACCCGCAACCGACCGTCGACGCTTTCGCCAGCCATTGTTACCAACCTGCTCAAGAACGAGTTAGGCTTTCAGGGCCTGGTCTTTTCAGACGCCATGAATATGAAAGGCGTAACAAAATATTTCCCATCGGGAAAGGCCGATGAACTAGGTTTGGA